>JBEBGB010000222.1:0-7721 GCA_040081675.1 Vicinamibacterales bacterium | reverse complement strand
CATCTTCGCATGATTGTGAACTCTCGCAGGAATTGGCAGCAACGTGTGCCCTCCGGGTAAATGGGCCAACAGACAAGTTCGTAGTCCAGATAGAGCAGTCTGCCCGCTGCTCCATGGTCAGGAGACCCCGACGCGATGCCGCAGACGCCCTGCCACGCCCGTTCGCCCAGGATTTCTCGGCGCGTTCTCGCCGGCCTCTCGCTGTTCGTCGTTCTGATGTTCAGCATCGGCGAAACGCCGCGCGCGCAGTACGGCCGTCGACGCCGGGAACCGCGGTACTACTCCAACCCGGACTCCAGCCTCGCAGTGAAGCAGTGGTTCCCGGCCGCGGCGTCATTCTCCGGGCCGGAAGGGACGCCGCTCCGTGTGACGGCCTACGGCACGCCGTCGAAGCCGGGCACGGCTCCTCCCGTTGTAGGGTTCGCGTACTGGACGACGGACATCGTACCGAATGAGGTGGGCTACCACGGCCCGATTCGCATGCTCGTGGGGCTCACCCCGACCGGCCGCATCGCCGGCATCGTGGTCGACTCCGACACCGAACCCTATGGGTACTTTTCCGTTGAGCGGCCCGAGTTCGCCGCGCAGTTCACGAACAAGAGCATCTTCGACAAGTTCAGGGTTGGTGACGACGTCGACGCCGTGTCGCGCGCGTCGATCAGCATCGGCAGCTCCACGCGGGCCATTCGCGACAGCGTACACATCATGGCGAGGGCGCTGCTCAATCCCGCTGATGTGAAGTGACAGCCCGCCAGCTCTTCGACAGGGTGCCGAGGTCCATACAACCAGGACCGTGCACATCAGGCCCTTGCGATGAAAGTGCGGGCCGACGTCTACACGCACTCCCCGCGCATACCACGGCCTGGAAGACCTCGACTACCCGTTCGACGATCAAACGAGCCACCGTTCGTCTTCCGCTCCGAGGCCGGGAGCTTCCCTGTCAGACGTCAGGGATGGCGTGAGCCTACCGGAGTTCCTTGAACGGGTTGAAGACCCTGAGCCCGGGTCGCTTGAAGTCTCGGTCGTTTCCCGTGACGATCGTCAATCCGTGTCGTCGTGCGGTCGCTGCAATGTAGCTGTCCTCGACGGGCATGCGTTGGCCCGCCTTCTCGAGCAGCCGCTCCTGCTCCGCCCAGACGTGCGCGACGGACACGTTGAACCCGTGGATTCGGCCGTGCAGCGCCTCTACCAGCCGAGTGAGCCACGCCTGAAGCGCCTGCCGCTGCCGGCCCTCCTTCGTTCGCACCCAGTACGCCAACTGGGCGATGACGATGGCGCTGGTGTAGCAGCGATCCTGCTCAGCCTCGAGCCAGGCGATTACGTTGGGATCGCCCTTCTTTTTCGCCGGCTGGCAGATGACGTCCGTATCGAGCAGCCAGCTCACAGCTTTCGCCGCTTCGCGACCGCGCGCCGCCGTGGCGGCACGTCGTCCGGGCTCACAGGACATTGCTTCAGCACCGCGAGCCAACTCTCGCGGCCACCCAGCCGACGAAAGACGATCGCGTCCTCCTCCGCGTCGAAGTGGGCATCGAAGTAGTCGCCAGGCTTGGTCGGTGCGAGGGCGGTCGGGACCGTCAGTCGGCGTTTGGCATCGAGCGTGACGACCATGGTGGGATTATCCCACTACGCTCAAACTGGCGTCAACAGCCGCGTCGGCACGTGACGCCCTGGCCACGGCGTGTGGGTCAGTCGTTACGAATGGCGTCGATCGGCGATAGCCGCGAGGCGCGAAGCGCGGGATAGAGTCCGCAGGATAGGCCGACGATGACAGTCGCGGCGACCGCGATACCAACGCTTGACGGCGAGAGTACGGCGTCAATGCGTGCCTCGGTGTTGGCTTTCATGATGGCAGTAAAGAGCTGGCGTTGCTCGATGCGCTGCGCGACGGACGCGTGCACGAGCGGCAACTTGCTGAGAGAGAGTTGAGCGCACGCCTTCGGAGACTCATCCGTGGCTGACCCGAATCGGGGGCGCGTATCACGACGAAGAGTGGGGCGTGCCGGTCCATGATGATCGGCGCTTGTTCGAGATGTTGTTTCTCGAAGGCGCGGCCCAGTAGAGATCGGGATGGTCTTCGGCGCTGGCGCGGCGCACGCTGCCGCGACCAGCTGTGAGAACGCACGGTGGGCGCAGTGGGCGTTCGGCGTTTGCGAGACAATGCGTAGCGAACGCATCAAACTTGCAGCGGCCCGGGGGATTTCATGTTGCTACGCAGATTCATGCGGCAGCTGAAGCGCCAGGATTGGATGGCGGTGGCGCTCGAATTTGTGATCGTCGTGTTCGGCGTGTTCTTCGGCTTGCAGGTCAGCGAATGGAATCAGGCGCGGCTGGATCGTGCGATGGAGCGCGCCTATATCGCCCGAATCTCCAGAGACATCGCGCGTTCCCGCGCTCAAATCGTCGAGCTTCAGCACCGCATTGAGCCGCAGTTTCTCGACAGGACATCGCCCTTCGTGAACTACATTCAGTTCCTGGTGCAGTTCGACGTGCAATCGCCGGAAATGTCGGCGGGTGCAACGATGACCTGGGACCGCATGCGGATTGACCTTGCAGCAGTCTGCACGGATGAACGTTTTCGCGCCTCGATCTCCGCCGTTCGCGACATGACGTTTCAGATCATCGCGTACAACGAAACGATCATGACGCAAATGGATGCGGTGACGAAGTTGACCGACTGAGTGAGAGGCCGTCGTCGCCAACGATGCCCCGACGCTTCACCTGGATCTTCCGCTCGGAGGCATGACGTGCGCCGCCGGCGCTGTGCGCATCGGGAAGAATCTGAACAAGCTTCCCGGCGTCGTCGCGAGCGTGAACTTTGCCTCTGAAGTAGCCCGGGTTACCTTCGAGCCGGGCCTGACTTCAGCGCCAGCCGTGTTCGAAGCGGTGGCCGCAGTGGCTACTCCGCACCTGTCCAGGCGCCGGATCTCCTGATCTACGGGATGACCTGCGCGGCGTGCGCGACGCGCATCGAGAAGCCGCTGGAGGGCGTCGACGCGTCGGTGAACGTCGCCAGCGAAACCGCCAGGGTTCGTTACGGACTCGGACTGACGACCGTCGAGCAACTGGTGCCTGCGATCCCGAAAGGCGGGATACGACGCAAGCGAGCGCCTTGAGGCAACCGCGGCGGAAGAGACGTCGCACCGATGGCAGGCTTTGGCAAAGATTTGCTCCGGCAGCATCGAGCCGTTTCCGAGCTTCACTCCAACCGGTGAATTCGGGTCGAGGACTTACTTTGAAGCTGCGGTCCTGCGGTCTAGCGAAGCGACGGGTTCGAAACCTGGAAGACAGCGTGGCATCTGGGATTCGACCCCGCTCGCGATGAGCGGAGCGAATCGCGGCGTGGCTGAAGACGCCCGGGAGCCACCGACCGAATGAAATGAGGGAGATGGCTCGCCGCACTGGACGATTTCCGCAACTGGCTCACACGTCATGCGTCGTGACGTCTAGCGCAAGTTTATGGAAAGAGCGTGTCTGCTATTTCAATGGCTTCGCTCGTGGCAGGTTCGCCGCCACGGGGCCGAAAGCCGGAGGTGGTGTGCGGTGGTGCGTCGCTGACTCGTAGGCCGTGCCCATTTTAATCAGCACCGGTTCCGCGCCCTGGCCGGCAAAAAACGTCATGGAGATCGGCATCGCGTGCGCGAGCTTCGTTTTCGGCGTGTTCGGCAAAAGCACCGAGATGTAGTCGGTCTTCGCCTCGTTCAAGGCGTAATGCGGTTCGACGACGACGTCGTTCATGCCGGCCGGGATGGCCACGCGCGGAATCTGCAGGAACGGCGTGATCCCGTCGAGGCTTTGCTCACCGACGTTCGGTCCCTGGATCTTCGGCGTCGGCACGGTATTCTCCGCGTGTACGAACGCTGCGATGTGGTTCTCGGCCATTACGCGCTCGAGCGCCAGGCGCCCGATGTAGCTGCGGGCCAGCCGCTCGGCTTTCCCCGGCGCAAGATGATCCTTCAGTGCCACCCAGTTCTCGGCGCCCGCTCGCGACGCATCGTCTCTGAACCGAGCGTGAGCAACCCAATCGGCGAACGTCCTGATTGTCGCGTCCTTTCGTGCCGCCAGGTAGCGGTCGATGTCGTAGGCGACATCGAAGCAGAGCGCGTTGGGATCGGCCCTCGTGCCAATACCCGAGGCGATCGCGCCGCGCGGCAAAGTGGGTGAGCCGTAGCAAGGCTCCGCGGCGAATGCGGCGAAGCTGAGGATGTTGAACCGGTCGGTCAGCGGCGCCTCGCGCAGGCTTAGCTTCTTCAGATAGTCGTACGAGGTGACGTCGAAGCCCGGGACCGCGAACAGCAGCTCACCCTTGCTGTCGCGCCGAGTAAAGAGCTCGGGCATGAAGCGCGGCAGCAGCTCTGAGAACGCGTCCGCAAAGCTGTATTTCAGGTTCGGGATGTCCGGATCATCCGGGTACTCCGGTGTCGCCGTTTCAACGAGTTCGGCGCCAAGCCTGTCACGTAGCACCGTCTTGATCTCGCGATCGATTTGATCGGAAATCGCTTCGTGGTTTGACGTCCGCTTCACCATGTGTTCACGGAGAATCGCGATGCGCATGCCCTGCAGCGGCCGTGGGCTACTCGCCAGTGCGCGATCGTCCACGCTGAAACTCGCATAGGGTTGGGCCGGAACCAAGGCCTTCGGCAACGCTGTGAAGGGATCCCGCGAGTCGTAGTAGCCGGTCGACCCGTCCTTGAGCGCGTCCAGTACCTTCGCCGCGTCGGCCAGCGTCCGGGCGTGGATGCCGGCGCGGTCGATGAACCACTGGTTCCCGATCCCGCCGCTGTCCGGCAAGATTCCCTTGGTCGTCAACAGCGTCGCGATGCCGTTTCGCGATGCCGGCCCTTGGCAGGAGGCGCCAGTCTGCTCGCAGATCCCGATCGTTACCAGGTTGGCTGAGACCGCGACGCCCGAGCCGCTGCTCGACCCGCGCGGCACCCGCTCGGTGTCGTACGGGTTGCAAGGCTGCCCTGCCCAGGCGCTAATCGCTTGTCCGCCTGCAACCGCATTTGTTCGGCTCTGCGCTTTTCCACCGGGATCGCCTGGTCCGGCGTTGAACTCGTGCGCATTCGATTTGGCGTAAATAATCGCGCCCCGCTCGCGCAGCCGCGCCACGACTGTCGCATCGACCGGCGGCGCGTCCATCGCAAATGCCACATCGCTATTGGCCGTCGTCCGCATGTCCCGGGTGTCGTACGGATCCTTCACGGCCGTGACGATGCAGTACATGGGGAGCGCAGTGAGGTCCGGATTGCGTCCGTACTGCGCATCGAGTTGGGCAGCTCGTTCGAGAGCGTCTGGTTGCTTCCGAAACTCCTCGCAGGCCGCCGGTGCACCGGCAGGTAGCGGTCCGGTTGATGGATGCGCGTCGAACGCACCTTTGCAGGTCACCGATCGTTCACCGCGGATGTTGATCGTGGCGAGTGCGTTAAGTTGTCCCGCATCCGGGATGCCGACGCGCATACCCGACTGCGCCATCACGGTGGGATCCGACAGCGTCGGTTCCAACCGTCCGAAGTCGAGCGGTTTGCCGCGATAGTGATCCAGTTCTGGGAAGACAGCCGACGCCTTAGTCGTCGTTGTCGGAAAAGCCAGTGCCACTCTCGCCCGAACTGCGCCGGTCGCCGCTGGAATATTCGCGCCATCGGAGGTGACGAGGCTGGTACACACGCCGTTGTAAGCGCGCGCTCTTTCGATGTAGGTCTGGACAACCGCGCTGCAGGTGGTTTCGCCGGACCGGATGGCAGCGTGAATACGGTCGATCGTCGCCTCCTCGATGGCGAAGGCTGTTGACGGCGTCGACGAAACGGGGAATGCAGGCGATCCCAGCGACGTGTCGCTTCGGCAAGAAAGGCTGCTGACGATGGCCGCTATGGCCGCGAGTCCGGCAACGAACTTCCGTTCGCTTCGTGCGCTCAAGGGCAAGACCTCCCAGATGTGCGCATTGTCGTGAGATGAACCCTGTGGGTCAACCGCTCGACAAGTGCAGCGGGCGTCACGGCGACTTGAAATCAGGGACTTAGGCGGTGGAAGCTCGACACGCTAAATGGCCAGAATTGCAAGTCATTGAAAAGACTCAACTTCTGGCGTGGCTCCTCCGGCTGGATCCGCGCCGAGAACGCCGAGTGAAGCGAGGGGTTCGAAGTCTGGAAGACGGGCCGAGGGCCGGATTCGGTACCGCTAGCGGCGAGCGCGAGCGAGACGCGGCGTTACAGGAAGACAGCGCGAGGTGCCGATTCTCGCCAAAGGTGCCCTTCCTGAGAGAGGGGTAACACCGTATTCCGGACACATGGGTGACACTTTGCCCCTTCAAAGGAGGGGGCATGCCGTGGAAGGTAGTGTCACGTCATGCACGAGCGACTCCGGTTGTCGCCGCCATGCTCGGGGCGAGGAGATGGCGCTGCTGTGCGCCGAGTTGAAGAGCTCCCGGAAGGCTGGCTACAAGATCTACGATCGGCAAGCGAACCGTCTGCCGGCCCCGATGAACGTCTTCGGTTTCTCGCTCGCCTCCTGCATCGTGAAAAGTGGGCCGTGCTCTGAGACTTGATCAGGCCAGGTGACGCTTCGCGAACGCCCGACCGGATCCGGTCTTGAGGTATTTCTCGAATCGACGGGCGGCGGTCTCAGTGCGGAACTCCATCGACACGACCAAGGACCATGGACGGTGATGGGTGGTGCAACCGCACGGCCCGTGGTTGTGCCATTCAAGGCGTGCGACGACGTCACTCGTAATACCGGTGTAGTGACGCCGAGTGTCCGCGTCGCTCCGCAGGACGTAAACGAATCGCTTCTCGGGTTTCTCCATGCCGGAGACTGGACGCAGCAATGAGGCCAGGAAGGTACCGGCGCATCCTCGTGGCTCGTCCCGCGGAGTACGCAGTTCTGCCGACCAGCGAGGCGTGTTGAAGTGGCAAATTGTGCGCCCGAGGGCGTCCGCCTCCGCAGCTCCGCTGCTTCGGCGAGACAGCCTTCGCCTGTCTTATTGGTGTGAATGTGAAGGCCAGCCCAAGGGCTGGCCCAGCCGAAGCTCAACAAGGAGTGCGGTGAGCGAAGGCTGGCTCGCCGCACTGGACGATTTCCACAACTGGATCATCGATGAAGCAGCTTGAAGTACGGTTTAGCGCTATGTTGGGATCTCGCCGAATACCTGCGAGATATGGCAACAGGCGCTGCGACGACATTCGCCGCTCATCAGGCTCTTCCTGACAGCGGAAAGGGTGAGCCAGTGACGCCAATGGGGAGATAGGAATGAGGCGACTCGCGACAATCGCGATCATGTTGATGGGCGTCACCCCGCCGAGCGGCCCCGGCCTCGGGCGGGCCCAATCTCCGTCGTTGTCGGCGGCACGCCTTCAGGCTTCGGTAGAACTCGACTCCCGCGACGTCTTCACCTACCGGTACGCTCTTGAAAATGGCGCCGCAAGTACTGCTTCCATCTGGAGAATGACCATCGACATTTCGGTGCCGGCGGGCGCTTCCCGGCCGTCGGCTGTCGGGGTTGCACACGGGCCGGGCTACTTCGTCGCCGAGTTGTCCGTGCCAGGAAGAAGCCTCGCGACGGGCGATGCTATTGCCGTCGGCTTGTCGGCGCCACAGCCGGGATGGAGGACAACGATGGGCACGGATGCGACAGCCCGTTGGATCGCGGCCAACGACGCCGCCCTCATCTCCCCGAAGCAAAGGCTCGCTGGCTTTTCACTGGCGAGTCATGGACCGCCGTCGCTGAG
>JBEBGB010000958.1:0-1948 GCA_040081675.1 Vicinamibacterales bacterium | reverse complement strand
GCTTGCCAGCGACAACGTCCGCCTGTCCGGCAGCACGGTCGTGTCAGGCAACACGGCAGTCCGAGTCGAAAGCGGTGAGTGGCCGACGTCGGTCGATGCGCTCCAGCGCGTCGTGGTCGGGCAGAGCCAGGGGGCTCCGGTGTGGCTCCGCGATGTGGCCACGGTTGTCGATGGCGGCGGCGAACCGACCGACTACGTGCGCCAGCACCTGAAGTCTGGTGAGGCGCTACCCGCGGTCACGCTCTCGATCGCCAAGCGCAAGGGCGTCAACGCCATCGAGTTGACGCGCGCGGTTCGCGCGAAAGTGGATACGGTTCGCGGCTACTATCTCCCGGCCGATCTCGACGTGGCGATCACCCGCGACTACGGCCAGACGGCGGAGCAGAAGTCGAACGAGCTGCTCTGGCACATGTTCCTGGCCATTGTGTCGGTCTCGGTCCTGATCTGGATCGTGCTCGGCCGACGGGAGTCGTTGGTCGTGCTGACGGCGATCCCGGTGACGCTCGCGCTGACATTGTTCGTCTTCTATCTCTACGGTTACACACTCAACCGCATCACGCTCTTCGCGCTGATCTTCTCGATCGGCATCCTGGTGGACGATGCCATTGTCGTCGTCGAGAACATCGTCCGCCATATGCGCGAGTCCGGGCACGACACCGACGTGGCGGCCGTCGCAGTACGGGCTGTAGACGAAGTTGGCAACCCGACAATTCTTGCCACGCTCGCCGTCATTGCAGCCATCCTGCCGATGGCGTTCGTCGGCGGTTTGATGGGCCCCTATATGCGCCCGATTCCAATGGGTGCGGCCGCCGCGATGAGTTTCTCGCTGATCGTCGCCTTCATCGTGACGCCGTGGTCGGCGATCCGCCTGCTTGGTCGCGGCCACGCAGCGGCGGATCACACCGAGGACAAGATGACAGCGTTGTATCGCCGAGTCATGCGTCGGCTCATCATCAAGCCCACGGCGCGAGTGGCGTTCCTTGGTGGCGTCGCCGTCCTGCTCGTCGTCGCGGTCCTGACCGTGCCTATGGGGCTCGTCACGGTCAAGATGCTGCCGTTCGACAACAAGAGCGAACTCCAGGTCGTCGTGCACATGGCGGAAGGGACGCCGCTCGAGACGACGGCCTCGGTCGCCGATGCGCTGGCCTCGGAGGCGCTGCACGACGAGGCTGTGACAAGCGTCCAGAGCTACACCGGCACTTCGTCGCCCTACACATTCAACGGCCTGGTGAGGCACTACTTCCTGCGCCGCGAGCCGAACCTCGCTGATCTCCAGGTGATGTTGACGCCCAAGGACGACCGGAGCGAGCAGAGCCACGACATCGCGAAGCGCCTTCGCGAACGTCTCTCTCCGACTGCGCGGGCACTCAATGCAACCATCCAGATCGTCGAGGTGCCGCCGGGCCCACCCGTGTTGCAGACGATTGTCGCTGAAGTGTACGGGCCCGATGAGCCGCGCCGATTGGCACTCGCGCGGACAATCCGCACGACGTTCGAGACGACCAAGGGTGTGGTGGACGTGGACTGGTATGTGGACACGCCGCGTCAGCGCCTTCGACTCGATGTGAACGCCGAGAAGAGTGCAGCCGCCGGTGTGTCGGCCTCAGCGGTAGCCGGTGTTGTGCAGATGGCGGGCGCTGGCAGCGTGGCCGGTCTGCTCCACGACGAACAGGCGCGCGAGGCGGTGCCTGTGGTGCTGCGCCTTCCGAGAGACCAGCGTGGTTCGCTGGACGCCGTGAAGAGTCTTCGGCTCGGTCCCGAGCGGGCGTCGATCGGCGAACTGACCGACACGGTGCAGTCCCCGGAGGAGCAGACCATCTACCACAAGAACCTGCGACCGGTGACCTACGTGACGGCAGACGTGGCCGGTTCGATCGAGAGCCCGGTCTACGCCATCCTTCAGATGAACCGTGCGCTGGCCACCGTCACGATGCCCGAGGGGTACGGC
>JBEBGB010000957.1:0-1952 GCA_040081675.1 Vicinamibacterales bacterium | reverse complement strand
TCCGAAATCGCGAACCACCGCGTGAAGGACGTGCGGGATGAACTCAAGGAAGGCGAACAGATTCTCGTGAAGGTCATCAACATCGACCCGACCGGGAAGATTCGTCTGAGCCGCAAGGCGCTGCTCACGGAAGAGGGCGCACCGAAGGCATAGCGGTCGGCGCGTTCACGCGCGGGCAGAGTGATTCGACCATGAAGGGCCGGCGAGCAATCGCCGGCCTTTTTCTTTGGTGCCACCGAGAGGAGCCATCACCCTCGGCACGGGTCGCGGCTGCTTGTGGGGACGGCTTCTCCGGCTGTACATTTGGTCATGCAGGTAGCCTTCGAACTCCCACCAGCGCAAGCTGAAAAACTCCAACGCGAGGCCAGTCGCCTCGGCGTGTCACCTGACGAACTCGCGCGCGCAGCCTTGAGCGACCTTCTTGCTGATCCGGACGAGGCATTTCACGCGGCGAGTGGCCGCGTGCTCCGCAAGAACGCCGAGCTGTATCGCCGTCTCGCCTGATGCGCTATCTCACGCTCGGCGAGGTCGTGGCGCTGCAGCAACAAGTTCTCTCCCAGGCGGGAGGCGCCGCTGGCATTCGGGATCTCGGCTTGCTCGAATCTGCGCTCGCCCAGCCGAAGGCGACGTTCGATGGCATCGATCTACATCCAACGCTCATCGAGAAGGCCGCCGCATTGGGATTTGCCCTGGTGGCTAATCACGCATTCATCGACGGGAACAAGCGCATTGGGCATGCGACGATGGAAGTCTTCTTGATCATGAACGGC
Source organism: Vicinamibacterales bacterium (assembly GCA_040081675.1). Taxonomy (GTDB): domain Bacteria; phylum Acidobacteriota; class Vicinamibacteria; order Vicinamibacterales; family CAVVIG01; genus CAVVIG01. The sequence goes on along the minus strand of JBEBGB010000957.1, from coordinate 1,182 downwards.
CTCGAGATCGACGCCGACGTTGAGGAACAGGAGCGCCTGATGCTCGACATCGCATCGGGCCAGCGCCAGCGTGACGACCTCGCCGAATGGTTGAGACACCACACGCGTCCAGCGTAAGGGTTGCTGGGCCGTCAGATTTTGACGCAGCCCTGACAACAACGCTGGCGGCCGTCCGCTCCAGGTTCGCTAAGCGCGCGATGCCACCTCATCAAGTCGCGGCGGGTCAGGGTTTGAACGCTTGCGCCGCAGCGATGCGTTCGCGAATCGGAGGATGACTGTAGAACAGCCATTGCACGAGTTTCGAGGGCTCGTCCTCCGCCAGGTTCTGCGCGCCAAGGCGCTTCATGGCCGACACGAACGCGCCGGGGTTCCTGGTCAGGTCGAGCGCGAAACGATCGGCGCTTCGCTCGTGCGCCCGCGACATGGCATGCGCAGCGGGCATCATGACAAGCGACACCGCACCGGCCGCCAACAGCAGCACGGGCAGACCCGCAAGATCTGACGGCCCCTGAAGCCCGGCGATCGGCGCGATCAACACTAGCAACTGCGCGGCCACGAAGAAGCCGGCCAGAATCAGTGCGGCTTCGAAGGCAATCCCCTTCCAGATATCGCCGTGCACGTGATGCGCGAGTTCGTGGGCGAGCACGACTTCGATCTCGTCCTCTGAATACTGGTCCAGCATGGTGTCGGACACGAGGATGCGGCGCGAGCTGCCTATACCCGTCAGCGCCGCGTTCGCCTTGCTCGTCTTCTCTCCGAGCCCCCACTCATAGGCGTCGAGCACGCGGGCACCGGCGCGCTCGCCGAGCGCAACGAGACGGGCGCGGAGCGACTCCTTCGTCAGCGGTTTCACCGTGTAGAAGAGCGGCAAGAGCACCAGAGGCGCAAGGTTGGCGAGGCCGATGATCACCAGCGCGAACACGGCCGCGGCAGGCACCCACCAGCGGTACGGGGACCGGTCGACGAAAAAATACAGCAGCCGTCCGCCGGCGATTGAAAACGCCAGACTCAGGCCGAAGCCCTTGGCTTGGTCGACCAGCCAGGACCCAATGGCCTGCCTCGACAGGCCGTAGCGCTGCTCCAGGAGATACCCTCCGTAGAAGCCAAGCGGAAGCGAACCAAGTTCGTTCAGCACGCTGAGCAGCGCCACACAGATGACGACCGACGCCGAACGAGTCCAGG
>JBEBGB010000956.1:0-1952 GCA_040081675.1 Vicinamibacterales bacterium | reverse complement strand
GAGCTCGACGCGGGTCGGATTCGACTCCGTGAGATCGATGTACGGCCGGTTCTCCCGGTGCAGCCGCGTCCGTGCTTCCGCCAGCGCATTCTGGTGCAAGTCAGCTGGAACCCGCCGCGAGAACATCACGGCAGGATCTCGACGCTGTCGATCACGTCGCCTTCCATGAGGCGATCGACGATGTCCATGCCGTTCAGGACCTGGGCAAAAACGGTATAGGTGTGGTCGTAACGGGGGTTGTCCACCAGATCGATGAAGATCTGCGCGTCGCCCGTGTCGTGTCCACGCGTCGAGATGCCGACCGCGCCTCGAACGTGTGGCCACAGCCCCACCTCGTCGCGCATCAGCGTCGCATTGCTGCTGAACTCGTTTGCTCCGGGACTGCCGCCCTGAATGACGCCGTTGGGCACGACGCGATGAAAGGTCAACCCGTCGTAATAGCCGGACTGCGCCAGCTGCGCGAATTGCAGCACCGTCGCCGGCGCTTCGATCGTGAAGAGGGCGACTTCGAACTGGCCCACGTCGCGCATGACGAAGCGGGCGCGCGGCGAGGCCAGGCGTCGCAACTCGGCTGCGCTGAGTGGTGCAGCACTTACGGCGGCACGGGGTGGCTGAATCTGGACACCAAGCGAAGCGAGCGTCGCGCGCAGCGCGCTCCGTGCGTCCGAAGCGCCGGGACGCGTGCTGCTCTCGATCCGTTGATAGGCGGCTTTGAGCGCCGGCACTGCCAACGCTGTCTTCGGTGTGTGATCGAGCGCACGCGCCGCAACCCGAATGACCTGATCGCCTTCACGTAACAAAGCGGCGACATAGAGGTCGTCGGCGTCATGCCCGACCACTGAACTCAGCGCGACGACCGCGGCTTCGACGACGTTATCGTGTGAGTCCTGGGCCAGGCGCTGCAACAACTCTCGATTCTTCAATGGCGTGGCGGCGCGGGCAGCGGCGACACGAAGTTGCCAGGCCCTCGCCGACACGTACCGGGTCAACGCCACGGCTGCACCTTCCGGGTCGGCCGCGGCAAGCGCGATCAAGGCATGTGCGGCACGATGCCAGTTGCGTGACGATTCAGCGTTGGCTGGATCCGCGACCGCGCTCCTCAGATAGGCGACGGCGGCTTCGTGGTCGCCGCACGCGGCCAGCAGGTCGGTCGCCACCAGCGCGACACGAAGCTCGCGGTCGGCGCTGCCGGCAAGCGCCGAGCGACAGGAACCTTGCGGGTCAACGCTCCGCATCGATCGCAGCGCCTCGATGCGCACCATGGGCTCGGGGTCAACGAGCCCGCGCGCCAGCATCGCAGTTGCGGCACCGGTCGTAACGGCGCGCATCGCCAGGCGACGAACCTGTGTGTCCGGGTCAGTCGATGCTTCGGCGGCGGTGTCGATGTCGACATCGCCGATGGCGATGAGCGCTTCGAGGGCGAGGCGCCTCACCCGCGCGTCGCGAAGCAGGTCGGGCTCGGGCCGGCCCGGATCGGCGCGTGCGAGACGTTGCAGCAAGGCCAACGCCGGCTGACCCACGCGGTGTCGCTCGCGATGCAGACGCGCCAGAGCCTCGAGTCCCTTCGCGAGCCCGAGTCGGTCCTCGCTTGTGGTCGCGCGTTCCGCAAAGCCGACAAGCGTCGACTCGGCCCTGTCGATGTCGGCGGCGTCGACGTACGGCAATCGAGCAATCGCTTCGCACAGCACAGCGCGGACGCCTGCGTCGGTTTCCCCGTCAAGACGTGTGCTCAGCGCCGCCTGCGCAGCGGTCAACCCAGGTCTGGGACCAGCGACATCCCTCAGGCCCTGTGCCGCCTGGGCAACGGCGTTGCCGGCCTCGGCGCGCACTTCCGGAAGTCGATGTTGCAGCCCCGGGAGGATGTCGACGATCAGCGACGCACGCTCGAGCCTGCCAAGCGCGCGTAGACCAATGCGAGCCGTTTGCGGATCGCCGCTCCGGGCGGCGCTGCG
>JBEBGB010000221.1:0-7745 GCA_040081675.1 Vicinamibacterales bacterium | reverse complement strand
GCCGCTCGAATTGACACGAAACAGCCCGTTGAACCCTGTTCGATTGAGGTAGATGAGCATCGCCGCGAGCGCGGGCGTGTAGACGATGTTGCCGTCCGCGGTTCGTTGCTGCGCCCGCAACGGGTTGAATTGTTCGTCGCGCACGGCGTAGTAGAAGGTGCGACCGAGGCGGGCGTGCTCCTCCGCGAACCGGTCCAGTTCGTCCGACACCGTTCCCGGCTCGTCGCGAACGGCTTGGTAGCATCCAATCAGATCGGGGTTCGAGTCGATGAGGACCACGCGATGCCCTTCGAGCTGACCGCGCTCCCAGAGATCGAAGAAGACCGCGCCACTGCCGAAGAACGGTTCGATGTAGGTGCCGAAATCGCGAACGTAGAAGGGTCGCAGCGCTGGCAGCAGCTGTCGCTTGCCGCCAACCCATTTGAGCAGCGGCCGCAGGGTCTCGCGCATTGGAGACAAATGATCGCAGATTGCGGATCGGAAATGCACGTCGTTCCTTGTGCGCGGTCTGTCTTGCTTGCCCGTCGCCCACCGCCCACCGCCCTCTGGTCCTGTATCCGCTCGGCCCTCCCGACCGTCCGGACCGTCCAGACCCCACGTATTCACGCGGCGTAAGATGGCCGCGTGAAGTGGCGCCTCGGTCTTCTTGGTCTCGCCCTGGTGGCGCTGCTCGTGCCGCTGCCCGCGCCGCTCGTCGAGCGCTTCTATTCGACGACGATGTTTCCGCGAATTCAGTCGATGACGACCGCTGCGTCCAACCGAACCGGCGTGGTGTGGCTCGACGTGATGTCTGCCTTCGTCGTGATCGCGTTCGTGTACCTCTGCGTTCGTGATCTTCGCCGGCGCGCAAAAGTGGCGGCGCTCTGGCGGATTGTGCGACGTCTGGTGACGCTGAGTGCGGTTCTGTATTTGGCGTTTCTCGCCATGTGGGGACTCAACTACCGCCGCGAGTCCATGCGACATCGGGTGCCGTTCGACGCGAGTCGGGTTACGCCTGACGCGGCTCGATCGCTCGCGCGAGAGGCGATCACACAGATGAATGCGCTCCATGACGCCGCACACATGGAAGGGTGGGTCGACCGAGCGACTGTCGATCCCGTGCTGGTGCGGTCGTTTCTCGACACGACACGCACGCTGGGGTTGCCAGCTGGTGCCACACCGGGTCGGCCAAAGCACAGCCTGCTCGATTGGTACTTTCGGCGCGCCGGTGTCGCCGGGATGACCGATCCGTTCTTCCTCGAAACGCTCGTGGCGAGTGATCTCCTTCCATTCGAGCGTCCCCACGTGATCGCACACGAGTGGGCGCATCTGGCCGGCATCACCGACGAGGGCGAGGCCAACTTCGTCGGCTGGCTCGCGTGCGTTCGCGGCGCAACGCCGCAGCAATACAGTGGCTGGCTGTTCCTGTACAGCGAGGTGCTGGTCAGGTTACCCACGGAAACGGCGAGCGAACTCCGTACGTTGGTGGCCGACGGTCCGCGGGCAGACTTGCAGGCCATCCGGCAGCGATATGAGCGGGAAGTCAGCCCGAGGGTGTCGGGCGCGGGATGGCGTGTGTACGACGGATACCTCAAAGCCAATCGCGTCGATGCAGGCACGGCGAGCTATGCCGAGGTCGTGCAGCTTATCCTGGGGACCGGGCTCCGCTGACAAGCGATCAATCGACAGTGCTCGCGTCACGGCCAACTATCTTCGAGAAACCCGTGTTCCGTGTTTGTCCTCTGTGCTCTGCGTGATTGAGTTTTCTTGTCTCGTATTCACATCCTGTGCGTTCTACTCGACTCGTGTGGCGGGCTTCAGCTGAACGTCGCGGGCATCGCCCTTGTAGAACACACGTTCGAGGAACAAGCCCGACGCCGGCGCCGTGAGCTTCGCTGGCAGGTCCGACCGACTCTCGAGCAACGCTGCCGCCGCACCAGGTTCCAGGTCGCCGCGCCCAACGGCTGCCAGCACACCGACCAGTCGACGAACCATGCGCCACAGGAAGTGAGAGCCTTCGACGCCAAGCAGGACGAGCGAACCGTCGACTCCGATGTCGAGCCGCTCGAGCAGCACACGCGTCGATTGCTCGGCGTCGGCGTCGGCGACGGCAAATGCGGCGAAGTCGTGCATGCCGAGAAACCCGCGCGCCGCTTCCTGCATCCGCTCGACATGTAACGGTTCCTTGACCCACCACACGTACGGTTTGGCGAATGCGGTTCGACGCGTCGCCAACTGATAGAGATAGCGGCGGCCAACGGCATCGTGGCGGGCATGAAAGCGGTGCGGAACAACCTGTGCCGACCGCACGTGAATGTCGCTGGGCAACTCGTCGTTGATCCGTCGACAGAGTGTGTCAGGTGGAAGCCCGGTGCTGACGTCGAGATGAGCCACCTGCGCGAGCGCGTGGACGCCGGCGTCAGTACGCCCGGACCCGTACAGCTCGAAGTCTTTGCGGCCAGAGACCGTTCGTACCGCCTGATCGATCTCGCCTTGTACGGTGCGAGCATTCTTCTGGATTTGCCAGCCGCTGTAGCGCGTTCCGGCGTATTCGATCGTCAGTTTGAATCGTGGCACGTGGGCGTCAGTCTCCGTTCGGCCATGTGAGGCGTGAGACGGGAGCAGCATAGCCCGAACAAATCGACGAGCTGGCTGCAGGTTGACTTTGGGGTGGCCGATATGTTCCTGTAGAGGGACTGCAATGAGCCGCGCAACGCACTTGAGGTCGACCGCCTCGCCCGCCTCCTGGCGGACTGGGTACGTCTCTGCCGCGGCAATCCCGACACTCACCCTGCTCCTTACGACCGGCAGCCTGCCGCTGCCGACACCGAATTCATGCGGGTGATGTAGCCGGACCGCCAGCAAGCGAGCTTCCGAAAGGGCCATCACCCACACCGGTGATGGCCCTTTTGCTTTTCTACGAACCAGGAAACACCGAACGAGAGAGACAGGAACACCATGAAGACGAACATGACGACGACCGTAGACGACGCGGCTCACGTTCCCGAGAGCATCGGAGATCGTGACGAACAGCCCGACGCCGCGCCGCGGTCGGCCGACGCCGAGGACCGCGCTCCAGACGAGGCCGGCTACGGGTACGGCGTGTGAGCGATACGGAAGGATTGAGATTGAAGATTGAAGATTGAAGATTGAAGATTGGTGATCGTTCCGGTCCGCATTCCGGAAGCAATCTGAAATCTGAGATCTGAAATCTGAGATCCCATTGTGCAATCCTATTCACCTGACGGAGTAGCTTGTGAACCAACAGGCCATCGCTAGACCTGCGCGCGTCGCTCTCATGGGCTTTGGGACAGTCGGCCAGTCGGTGGCGCGCATCCTGTGCAGTGGCGAAATTCCGCAGATTCAGCTGACGCACATCTTCAACCGCGACGTGAATCGCAAGCGCGTGGACTGGACGCCAGCCTCGGTCACCTGGACGGACTCGCCCGAAGACATTTTCGCGTCGGACGCCTCGATCGTCATCGAGGTGGTTGGCGGGATCCGCCCAGCCTACGACTGGGTGAAGGGTGCGCTGCAGGCCGGCAAGTCGGTCGTCACGGCCAACAAGCAGCTGATGGCGCATCACGGGGCGGAACTGCTCGACCTGGCTCGCGCCCGAGGACTCGAAGTGCGGTTTGAGGCCTCGGTCGCAGGCGGCATACCGGTGCTCCGCGCCCTGCAGGAAGGACTCGCCGGCGACCGCCTGGTCGAAGTGCGAGGCATCCTCAACGGCACGTGCGCATACATCCTGAGCCGCATGCAGTCGGAGCCCATTTCGTTTGGTGATGCGCTGGCCGAGGCGCAGAAGGCCGGCTATGCCGAAGCCGATCCGAGCGAGGACCTCGACGGCGCTGATGCCGCAGCCAAGCTGGCCATCATCGCCGCGGTAGGCCTGCGTCGCCCGGTTCGAGTCGGCGACATCGTGACGAAGTCGATCCGACCGGTCGAGTCTGTCGACTTCATGTACGCGCGAGAGCTCGGATGCACCATTCGCCAGGTGGCCCGCGCGTCAGCCGAAGACAACGGCGAAGTGTTCGCTGCGGTTCGCCCCGCGCTCGTCCCGCTCTCGTCGAACTTCGGCCGCGTCGAAGGCAGCCAGAACCTGGTCACCGTCCGCGGCATCTTCGGCGGTGAAACATCGTTCTCAGGGTCTGGCGCGGGTGGCTCTCCGACGGCCGTGGCCGTCGTCTCCGACGTGCTGTCGATTGCCGGTCACGGAGAGCTGCCGCCGGTTCCGGCCGAGCCGACTGAGTACCACAAAGTGCGCAGCGACTTCGTCGCGCCGCACTACGTGCGATTCACCGTGAACGACAAGCCCGGCATCCTCGCTGCCATCACGAACGCGTACGCGAAGTACGGCATCAACATCGAGGGTGTGCTGCAACTGCCGAAGTTCCGGCGCGACCGTCTCCCGTTTGTCACGACACTCGAGGAGTGCCCGGAATCGGTGCTCGACCGCGCGCTGTCGGAAGTCGCCAAGAGTGACTTTCATGTGCAGCCTCCGCTGTCTCTTCCCATCTTCGGCTGACATGAAGAAGCGCAACGCGTTCAGCGAGGTGGTCGAAGCCGAAGGCCATCTCATCGACTCTCAGATTCTCAACGTCGTCTTCGACACGGTGGTGAAGCACAACGCGTCGTTCGACGTGCTGAAGTTCGACATCGGACGTCGAAACGACGAACCCTCGTCTATTGCGATGCGGATTTCGGCTGAGACGAAGGACGGCCTCGAAGACGTGCTCGAGGAACTCGTCTCCCTCGGCTGCCGCATGGCCGACACGCATGATGCACTGGTGCGTGCGGCGGAGCGCGATGGTTGCGTGGCCGATGACTTCTATTCGACAACCAACCACAAGACGCTGGTCCGAGTCGATGGCCAATGGGTAGACGTGCTGAAGCAGCGCATGGACGCCGTCGTCGTCATCGAAGGGCGCACCGCTACCTGCCGGAAGCTGCGCGACGTTCGGAAAGGCGACGCCGTCGTTTGCGGCGTGAACGGCATCCGCGTCATGCCGGAATTCCAGGAGCGCGACCGCCACGGTTTCGCGTTCATGACCAACGAGATCTCTTCCGAGCGTCGTGTCGAAGTAGGCGTCTCGCGCATCGCGACGATGATGCAGGAGACCAAGGCGGCGGGCGGAAAGATCGCTGTCGTGGCTGGTCCGGTGGTCGTGCACACCGGCGGAGGCGCGTACTTTCAGGACCTGGTTCGCGCTGGTTACGTCGACGTGCTGCTGGCCGGGAACGCCCTTGCCGTGCACGACGTTGAACAGGCGCTCTTTGGCACGTCGCTCGGTGTCGACCTGAACACAGGGAAGGCGATCGAAGGCGGACATCGGAACCACATGCGAGCGATCAATACGATCTCGCGTGCTGGTGGACTGAAGGAAGCCGTCGCGCAGGGCGTGTTGACGTCTGGCGTGATGTACGAAGTGATCAAGCACAACGTCGACTACGTTCTCGCTGGAAGCATCAGGGACGATGGTCCATTGCCCGACACACTGATGGATCTGCGCGTGGCACAGGATCGCTATGCCGAGTCGCTCGAGCACGTGCGTCTCGTGCTCGCGCTGTCGACGATGCTCCACGGCATCGGCGTGGGAAATATGCTGCCGTCCTCGGTGCGGATGGTGTGTGTGGACATCAACCCGGCGGTGGTCACCAAGCTTGCCGACCGCGGCTCCTCACAAACCATTGGCATCGTCACCGACGTGGGTCTGTTCCTTCATCGACTCGCGCAGCGGCTCAAGAGCTGAGCAAGGCGCACGGGCGGGCAAGGCAGGGGCGGGCGGATGGAACAGGCGGGCAGGACGAGCGGCTATTAAAAAAGGACTCGCCGGAAATTCCAGCGAGTCCAGTGTTGGCCTTGGCTCAAGGCCTATAGGCCATCGCCTGTAGCCCAGAGCCTGTGTTGCGTCGCCTGTGGCGATGCAATACCTAGTTTCCGCCGGGACCTAGTTTCCGCCGGGCTTCGACGCGAGGAACTTGATTTCCTTCAAGACCTCGGTCTGAGTGGCCAGTTCCGCTGTACCCGTCGGCGTGTTCTGCTTGCGCAGCATGTACGCCAGGATGTCGGAGTTCTGCTGACGGCTCAGGCTGCCAGGCGCGCTCTGCGGCATCGAGACGCGAATGCGCTCGTACAGATCGCCCAGAGACAGGTCGTTCCAGTTTGCCGTGAACTCGCCGCCCGTCAGGCCCGGGGCCATTTCGCCGCCCGCCAGGTCGGGGCCGTGGCAGCTGGCGCAGTACTGCCCGTAGAGTCCTTCACCGCGCGCCGCCTGCGCTTCGGTGTAGACGCCGTCCCACTGCGACTTCGCTCCTTGCGCCGCGACGGTACCGCGCGCGCCCAGGGCGCCGAATGCCATTGTTCCTGCCAGTGCCAGAATCGCGACTGCTGTGAGCTTCATGTGACCTCACCCGTTAGGGCCAAGTAGTTTCGAACCGATTGCCTATCTTATCAGGCTCCGACGCTCTGGCCCGGATCAAAGAGCGGAACCTCGGCGACGAACGCGTCGGCTGACTCATGTGCCGACATCGTGCCAATTGTTCTGGCAGTGTTTGTGGCCTGAATTGTCAGGAAGCCGCCTCGAATGGCTGGAAGACAGGACGAGTAGGTGGCTCACTGCGGAAGCCGGGCGGACACGCGCGCAGTCGGTGATCCGAGGCCCGCGTGCGGCATGATAGGGCAAGCGAGGCGCGCCCTGGACCGACGCGCGTGTTCGGGACGTGGGCACGCTCGCCAGCCAAACCCTACTACGTTTGCCCGGCTCCGCCGGGCGGTCGTCTTGACCGGAGCCAGACTTGACTCATTCGCAACAGACTCGGCCGGTCAAGACTCCCAGGTGACTCCGGAACAGCGTGGCGATGTGCAGCCCAGTGTGCCAATCGAGGTCGATACCAAGTCCGCGCCGTTCGATCAGTTCAAGCACATCCGGTGGCTGGGAGCAGATCGCAGCGGGCGCACGTCCGTTGCGCACGTGCGGCATCACCTCTACGTCGGGCGCGACAAGCGGAGCCCGGTTGATCTGTTTATCAAGCTGACGTCGAAGCCGGGTCTTGTCTATCAGCACAATCTCTCCAACGAGATCGCGACCCTGACGACGATCAACACCGAGCTGCCATCCTCGCCGCACTTCCCGTTCGTCAGAGAACACGGCCGACTGCCCGACGGGCGCGTTTACCTGATCAGCACGCTGTTCAACGAGTTTCCGCTCGCCTCCGCAATCAGCGCTGAGGCCGTTCCAGCCAAGACGGTCTCGCATCTCAGAACCGCGATAACGATCGCACGGGCGCTGACAGAGCTTCACGCGCTTCAGATCTTTCATGTCGATCTGAATCCCATGAACATCCTGTACCGAGCAGAGAAGGGCACACCCGTCATACGGATCGTCGACTTCGAATCGTCGTACGAGTTGAAGCGCCACGCGGGGGGTGAGTTCTACAGCCCACCGACGACGCCCGGATTCTCTGCGCCGGAGGTGGTGGCCCATCAGACGCCAGATGCGCGCGCCGATCTCTACTCCCTTGGCGCGGTGCTGTACACCATGCTGACGGGTTACGGCTGGACGTGGGAGAAGGACATTGGCAAGTGCATCGATGCGAATCGCGAGATCGATCCGGAACTGAGGGAGATTCTGCGGTCAGCGGTCGACACGCGTCCGGATAGACGCTTCCACTCTATCCACGAGTTTCAAGCCGCACTCGTCGTGTTTCTGGAACGCATTTGGCCTGGGCGGACGTGGTAAGTCAGAGGGCGGGCTGGGTAGGCA
>JBEBGB010000955.1:0-1953 GCA_040081675.1 Vicinamibacterales bacterium | reverse complement strand
CGACAAGCTCGGGCTTCTCCATCGAGAGGTCGTACCGCTCTGCTGACGGCACGTCGAGATCGAAGAGCTGGTCGTGGTCGCCGCTGCTGAGCAACTGATAGTGATCCACGATGAACGATGTCAGCGGTCGCCATCCGAACCGGTATTCGCCAAAGAGCGATTCGGCGTAGATTGGCGCCTCAGGAGCGGTTCCGCTACCTAGAAGGGGCGTCAGCGAACGTCCGCGCAGCCCGCTTGACCCTGGGGCTTTGGCCAGAGCCAGGATCGTCGGCACGATGTCGATGTGCTGCACCCGCGACGCGACCCGACGCTTCGCGCCCTCTCCACCGGGCTGTTTCACAATGAGCGGGATACGCAGGATCTCTTCGCCCAGCAGCAGCCCGTGTTCCTGCTCGCCGTGGTCCCCGAGACCTTCGCCGTGATCGGAGACCAGCAGGATCGTCGACCGGTCGTACAACTGGTTGGCCTTCAGATATCTGAGGAGTCGCCCGACGGCTTCGTCGGCATCGGCGATCTCCGCGTCGTACGGCGACGCGCCCTCGAAACGCGCGGGAGCCTGGTAGGGCGCGTGAGGTTCCGCAAGGTGCAGGAAAAGAAACGCGCGCGAGGTGCCGACGGAGTCGAGCCAGTGTTCGGCGATCTGTTCCGATTCTCCGCCGTCGCGCGTCAACCACTCGTCCGTGCCGCGCTCGTCAGGGGCTGGAAGATCATCGTCAAAAAACGTGAACCCGCGGCCGATACCGGTGGACTTGCGAAGCAGGAACGACGACACGACACCGCCGGTCTTGTAGCCGCGGTCGCGCAACAACTCGGCGATGGTTCTCGCTGAGGCCGGGAGCGCGTATCCCGCCGAGTCACGCACACCCGTTTCGAAGGGCAAGCGGCCGGTCAGCAGGGCAGCGTGGGCAGGAAGCGTTTGAGGTACATGCGCGTAGGCGCGTTCGAAGACGATGCCGTCTGCCGCGAGCGCGTCGATCGCGGGAGTCTTGCCAGACTCGTACCCGTACGCCGGGAGATGATCAGCGCGAAGCGCGTCGATCGAGATGAGGATGATCGGACCGTTAACCGGAGCCGACGCCTTGGCAAACCTCCACCCTCCGAAAGCCGCCAGACACCCGCACAGCGTGACGGTGAGAAGGATGGCGATGTGTCGGGTCGCGCGAGACACCTACTTCTTCAACGACTCGAGAGCGGTTCTCGCCGTCGCTGCCTCAGGCGCCGTAGGGTCGACCTCGACCGCGCGGGCCAGCAGGCGCGCCGCATTCGCGCCGTCGCCCTTCTTCATGGCGGCTTCGCCGAGGCGCAGCAGCGGCTTCGCCCAATAGGGATCTGCGGCCGACGCCTTCTGGAACCAGGCGTTCGACGCTTCCACATCATTCGCCGCGAGGGTGACCTCGCCCAGGCTGTAGAACACATCGCGCGAAGCGCCAGCTTCACCGGCTGCGCGCACCAAGGTGTCCTGCGCCGTCTTCACGTCACCGCGCTCGAGCGAGGTCATGGCCATCTCGATCTTGGCCGTTTCGTTTCCGGGCTCGGCCTTCAGGATCTCGTCGTAGGCGGCGAGCGCAGCGTCGTAGTCCTTCTTGTTCCGGTAGGCCGACGCAATCTGGAGGTTGATGGACGTAATGACCGGCACCTTCCCCAGAATCGATCGATACGCCGCAATCGACTCGTCCCATTTCTTCTGCGTGTACAACGCGTCGGCGGCGGCCAGGTCGGATTGCAGATCCTTGCTGACGATGCCGCCAAGCGCACCGAAGAACGCGACGCCGCTGTGCTTCAGCTCGAATGTGATCGGTCCATTGCTTCCGCCGCTGCGGACCGCCAGCATGCCGCCTTCCGGAGAGTGTCCGGGCGCTTGCGCGATGAACCGCCACTCGCCGGTTCGCAGGCCAATCATGTTGAATCGACCCTTGTCGTCCGTGGTCGCCGTGAAGCTCTGGCCGACGTTGG
>JBEBGB010000954.1:0-1962 GCA_040081675.1 Vicinamibacterales bacterium | reverse complement strand
ACCTCGCGACACTGGGCTCTTTGCTCGGTTCGAATTTCGAAGCGGTCGATGCCACCGTGTTCATGGTCGATCCGAACTCCGGGGCGACAAACGTCACCGTCCCAAGTACTGGCGCAGGGCAGAAGGCCGGCGACTTCGACGGCGACCGAAAGGCGGACGTTTCCGTGTATCGTCCCTCGACGGGCGCCTGGTGGGTGCTGAAGTCAGGCGCCAACTTCCAGACGTACAGCACCTACGGGTGGGGCCTGGCTGGCGACGTGCCTGCTCCGGGAGACTACGACGGAGACGGCAAACTCGATCTCGCTATTTACCGACCTTCGACTGGTGTGTGGTGGATTTCGAAGTCGTCGACGAATTTCGCCACCAACGTCTCATACGCATGGGGTCTTGGCGGCGATGTCCCGATGCCAGCCGACTATGACGGCGACGGCAAGACAGACATCGCGATCTATCGTCCCTCGAACGGTGGCTGGTGGATCTTGAAGTCGAGCACGGGCTTCGGCGGCTATAGCACGTACGGCTGGGGCCTCCCGGGCGACATGCCCGCGCCGGGCGACTTCGATGGGGACGGCAAGGCGGACCCGGCGATCTATCGGCCGTCGTCTGGCGCCTGGTGGATCCTGAAATCGTCCTCCAACTACGGGGCTTATAGCACCTACGGGTGGGGTCTGACGGGCGACCTGCCCATGGCGGCCGACTTCGATGGCGACGGCAAGACGGATCTTGCTATCTATCGACCGTCGACTGGCGGTTGGTGGATTCTGAAATCCAGCACGAACTTCGGCACCTACAGCACGTACGGGTGGGGCCTCGGCGGAGACGTACCCGTGCCTGGGGACTTCGACGGCGACGGCAAAGCCGACCCCGCGATCTTCCGGCCCACGACGGGCGGATGGTGGATCTTGAAATCGAGCGCCAACTTCGCGAGCTACAGCACCTACGGATGGGGACTGGTCGGAGACATGCCCGTCCTCAAGCGCCCCTGATAAGAGGTGGTGATTTGGGCTGAGCACTACCACGGAAAACACGGACACGAACCGAGGTCACGGCTCTTTCGTCGGCTCTCTCGAGAGAGATTCGCGACCTCCGTTTGTCTCCGTGAACTCCGTGGTGGAGCTTCGCCTGGAAGCGCCCCTATTGCGGCTTCCGACCCACCGCCACGCATCGGATCCCAAAGGGAAACGGAAGCCGATACCGCAGCACTTCTTCCAGCGACATGATGGCGTTCATGATCGGGTTTTCGCTCGCGATGCTGATGCTGCCTTCGACGATCTTCATCTGTTCGTGATCGGGCAGCGAGAGGTATCGCTTGTTGCGTTTCTTGATCAGCGCAAAGGGCGGATACACCAGAAACCCGATGTGCGACTCGTCGTGCACCTCGAACCCGGCACCCGCCAGAACATCGTGCAAGCCCTTTCGGTTGTACCGGCGAAAGTGCATCAGTTGCTTGTCGTACACATCGAACAGCGTCGGACCCGCCGGCACCTCGATGACCGCCACGCCACCCGGTCGAAGCATGCGGAACACCTGCCGCATGGCCAGCGCATCGTCGCCGATGTGTTCCAACACATTCGAGAGGGAAGCGGCGTCGAGGCACGCGTCGGGCAGCGGACTCGTCGTCAGGTCCAATTGAATCAGCGGCCAGTCGGGATGCGCGTTGGCCAGCTTGTGCAACGGCGCCGGGACGTAGTCTGCACCGACGACTTGAGCCTGAGGAAAGGCCGCGCGAATGTCGCGTAACAAGAAGCCGGAACTGCATCCGATGTCCATGATCACCGGTCGGTCGACCTTCACCCACCTGCGCAGTCTCGAGAGCGAATTTCGCCGAGACGCGACGTCGATGTAGTGGCGATCACCGGCCAACGACTCGTGGAAGTCGGTCAGTCCGTCGGTCCATCCCGAATCATCGGTGACCGCATAGCTCAATACCGGCTCCAGCCTCGGACCAATCTGGAATCCCCG
>JBEBGB010000953.1:0-1964 GCA_040081675.1 Vicinamibacterales bacterium | reverse complement strand
GCCGTAATCGAGATCCTTGACCTCGGTGATCAGCGCGTCGCGGTCACTCGAGAACTTTGACGAGATCTCGATCTTGTCGTTGAAGGCACCAACGGCTGCCTTGTCTTCCGGCAGCAGACGGTTGATGAACTCCTCGGCAGCGGTCTTCAGCAGTTTGATCGAGCCGGTCATGCTGCCGCTCGTGTCGAGCATGACGACCACGGTGATCGGCTGGTTCTCGCTCTCGAAGAGCAGCAGCGACTGCGGCTTGTCGTTGTCCAGAACTTCGAAGTCGTCCTTCGTCAGGTCGGGAACGAGCCGATTCTGCGCGTCGGTGACCGTGGCAAACAGAGGTACCACCACGGTGCCAGACGAGCGGAAGGTGGGTTGTTGGGCCGCAAGGGTGACGCCGAGTCCGACAACCGCGAGAAGAACGCCGATGAGGACACGGCGCACGGGAAACACCTGGACACCACGCATGGGAACAGCTTACAGCAAGGCCCGGTCCTGCTTGACACGCAGATTCAGGCGCAAATTCGCGACGTCACCGTAGCCGGGTGTCGCCGCTGAAGGACGGCCGCGGACCCGGTCCCGATCGCCGCATCGGGGCCCTCGCTATTGCCGACTTGACTGGTCGGAATTGACGCCTTATGCTGTTGGTTGCAAATTGAGATTGAATCTCGTTTTCACCATTTTACTGCGATAGCCATGGCTCAGGCATTTGTCATCACGCTGCGTGAAGGTCTCGAAGCTTTCCTGATTGTTGCCATCAGTCTGGCGTATCTCCGCAAGACCGGACGCGCGCAACTGACGGCCGCAGTGCATTGGGGCATGGCCATTGCGGTCGCCATCAGCGTCGCAGCCGGTTATCTGCTGTTCAATGCCGCAAATCAGGAGTTCCTCGAGGGTCCGCTGGCGCTCGTCGCGGCCGCATCGGTCACCTGGATGGTGGTGCACATGTGGCGTGCCGGACGCCACATGAAGGGCGATATCGAGGGGCGCCTGCAGTCATCGAGCGTACGCGGAGGAACGACGGCGTTCATCGGCGTGTTGCTCTTCACCGTCTTGATGATCAGCCGTGAAGGCATGGAGACGGCCCTGCTGCTCATGCAGCTCCGAGAGACCTGGAATCTGGCGGTTGGCGCGGCGGCGGGTGCCGTTGGCGCCGCCGGTTTGTCGTGGCTCTGGTCGCGCTACGGCCATCGCGTCAACCTGTCGTTGTTCTTTCAGGTCACCGCAATCTTCCTGTTCGTGTTCGTCGTCCAGCTGGTTGTGCGCGGCGTGCACGAGATGTCCGAACAGAACATGCTGCCGTTCAGCGGGATTCTGCACGAGAAGACCGAATCGTGGGGCCCCGACAGCGTCTTCGGTCACTTGCTGACCTACCTGTTGGTGCTGTTGCCGTTCGCCTGGCTCACACTGAAGTCGGCCTTCTTCACGCGACCGATCACCACACCGCGCATGTCGAAGACAGTCGTCGACCCTTCTGTGCCACATGGGGCACCTGCTCGATAGCGGCGCGTCCCGCCTGGCCGTGGCGTGAGCCGCGACGTGAGCTGCGCTGATCTCGCCGTTTCTGTAGAATCATCCTCCCGTGTCCTCGCCGCCCACGCTCGTTGAACTCGTCTGGAACGGCGATCTCGAGTTCGCTGCAAGCCTGTCGAAGCACACCGTCGTCCTTGATAGCAACGGCGCGGCAGGACCGTCGCCGGTCGAGATGCTCGCTGCCGCGCTCGCGGGGTGCATGGCCATCGATCTGGTGCACATCCTCCAGCGAGGCCGACACACGCTGCGCTCGCTCCGCGCGAAGCTTCTGGCGGAACGTGCGGCCGATGCCCCCAAGCGCTTCACGGCCGTGACACTGCACTTCGAGGTCGAGGGTTCGGTACCTCGCGAGGCCGTGAATCGAGCCGTGGAGTTGTCGCGCACGAAGTACTGCTCGGTCTGGCATTCGATGCGACAGGACATCGACCTTCAGGTGACGT
>JBEBGB010000952.1:0-1964 GCA_040081675.1 Vicinamibacterales bacterium | reverse complement strand
AGCCCTTGCAGTTCCGCCGCGCGCTGGCTATATTGAACATATGAGCACTTACTCAGATGTTCAGAATCTCAAGGCCAGCCTGTTCGACCCCGAGCTCGTCAGTGCTTTGGCTGAGACCTTCAAGGTCCTGGGCGACGCCACCCGCGTGCGCATCCTCGACGTCCTCTCGCGGGACGAACTCTGCGTCGGCGACATCGCGGGCATCCTGGGGCTCAGCGAATCCGCTGTGTCGCATCAGTTACGACTGCTGCGAAGCGCTCGGCTCGTGCGCCAACGCCGCGCGGGCCAGATGGTCTTCTATGCGCTGGACGACCACCACGTCGTGCGCCTTTTCGAGCAGGGCTCCGAGCACGTTCGAGAACGGGCAGCGGGAATCGTCTCCAATGAGAATCGCCCGGCCGAGCCCCCGCTCGCGCCAAGACAGCACGCGGTCGTCGCTCCAGCGCTTGATGGCGGAACCGACGCGCGACACACGGCGGACAGTCACGCGACTGCGGCCGACCTCGGTCAGGAGCGCTGACATGACGACCGTTTGCACCGTCTGTGTGCTCCATGCGGAGTCGACCTTCAAGATCGAAGGCATGGACTGTCACGAAGAAGTCGCGCTCATCGAACGACGTTTCAAGCACCTCCACGGACTGGAAGCGTTTCACGCCGACGTCATCGGCCAACGTCTGCACGTCAAGTACGACGCAACGAAGCTCACGGTGTCGGCCATCGCCGCCGCCGTCGCTGACGCAGGCATGCGCGCGTGGCTCGAACACGAGGAGCCGGTGTCGACCGGAGACCAGGGAGTCCGAACCCGCGTCTTGCTCCTGGGAACCGCCGGTGCCTGGTTCGTTGCTGGTCTTGCCGCCGATGCATTCGACGCCGGCACGCTCTGGACGGCTGCCTGTTACGCGGCATCGATCGCTGCCGCGGCGCCGCTCACCGCGCGTAAAGCCTGGCTGGCGATCAAGCAGCGCTCGCTCGACATCAACGTCCTCATGCTGGTTGCGGCCGCTGGCGCCGTCGCTCTCGGGCAGTGGTCCGAGGCTGCCGCCGTTGTCGGCCTGTTTGCTGTGGCGCAGATGCTCGAGGTCCACACTCTCCAGCGCGCGCGCGCCGCAGTGAGATCGCTCATCGACCTTTCGCCCACCGACGTGAACCTCCGCGAGGGCGCCTCCGAGCGACGCGTGCCGGTTGACACCATCGCGCCAGGCTCGGTCATCGTCATCAAGCCCGGCGAGAAACTCCAGCTCGATGGTCAGGTCGTCGAAGGTTCGAGCGCCGTGAATCAGGCGCCGGTGACCGGTGAATCGTTGCCGGTCGACAAGGGACCGGGCGACGACGTGTTTGCCGGCAGCATCAACGGACGTGGGGCGATCGATGTACGCGTCACGAGACTGCGCCGAGACACGACGCTTGCGCGCATCATCCACCTCGTCGAACAAGCGCAGGCTCGCCGTGCGCCGGTCCAGACCTTTGTCGAGCGCTTCGCTGCCATTTACACGCCTGTGGTGCTGGTGCTCGCGCTTGCTGTCGCCGTTGTTCCGCCCCTGCTTCTCGGCGGCGACTGGCACCAATGGACCTATCGCGCACTCGTGCTGCTCGTCGTGTCGTGTCCCTGCGCGCTCGTCATCTCTACGCCGGTGTCGATAGTGGCTGCGCTCGCCGCGGCCGCCAGGAAGGGCGTCCTCATCAAGGGCGGCGCACACCTGGAACGCACGGGTCAGGTCCGCTGTGTCGCGCTCGACAAGACCGGCACGCTCACCTGCGGCACGCCCGAAGTGGTCGCGGTCTTTCCGATGAACGGCGCTTCGGTCCACGAGGTGATCAGCCTTGCCGCATCGGTCGAACAACGGTCCGAGCATCCCATCGCAGCCGCGATCCTGCGCTACGCGGCTGCGAACGACATCGCGTTGTTGCCCGGCACCGCCGTGTCGTCACTGACGGGACGCGGAGCCGAAGGCACAGTCGACGGT
>JBEBGB010000951.1:0-1964 GCA_040081675.1 Vicinamibacterales bacterium | reverse complement strand
CGCTGTGCCATGCTGCCGCTCCTTCAGAATTGGCGCGGCATTCGTCGATTCCCCTCGACGGCCGCCCATCCTACCATCGTCGCGGAGCAACAACCATTCCCCGTGCGTTCCCGAATCGCATGTGCCGTTCGTCGTGATCGACTCGGTCCATCCGCGCCCTGGGATGACTGCGAAGCGAGGCGGCCCTGCTATGAGCGCCGCTTCCGCGGAGCCGCCAGCCGTGTGAGGATGCGCATCGTCTTCTCGTGGCGCGCGTCGACCTGTTCGAATCGCTCGCGCAGCGCAGCGATACTCTCCTGTCCCGCGGCAACGCCGTCAGCCACCACACGTATCTCGGCGCGCGTGCCTTCCGCCACGATATCGAAGTAGCGACGCGTGCGTTCACCTTCTGCCGCGATGTCCTGCTTCCACTCCGTCTTCAGCTCTTTTGTCAATTCGACCTTGAGCGCCGTCAGGTCGGCCTTCGTCGCGTCTCTCAACTCGGCGATGTCGGTCTTCGTCGCCAGGGTTGGCAAAATCTGATCGACGGTCTCGACGCGATGTTCGAGATTCTCCACACGCTGCTCCAGTGCTCGCTGTGCCACGATACCCGCTCCCTAGAATTGGCGCGGTATCCGTCGATTCCCCTCGGCGGCCGCCCATCCTACCATCGTCGCCGGAGCAACAACCATTCCCCTCGTGTCGGTTGATCGCATGACAACTCCACCTGGCTGTCGGGCATCATCATGTGGTCTGGGATCGCGCGGGTGAGTCCGGCTGCAGCGCGAACATCATCTCTTCGCGGTTAGTGCCCGCCAGGCTCAAGGCCCGCGGACGGGACGCGGCGCTGTCCTCGCGGCCACCGCTCATGGCCACGGTGCGACGAACTCACACGGCACGAACCGCCTGATTCTGGCGAAGTCTCGCTCGTTCTCGGTGACGAGGACACAGCCGGCAACTGCCGTGAACCATGGTCGCGAGCGTGTGGAGGCGCAACGCTGAAGGCACTTCGAGATGCGTGCTCTGGAATTCTGGCGGAACCGACCCCAGGCTTCCGGTCAGTAGCAGCACCGGTCGCAACTTCATACCCGGGATGTCGCCAAACGGAAAGCGCGCTAAGTAGATATCACCTGGGAGCATTCACCGGCTGACCATCGTCGAGCGTGTAGATATCTTCGCGGGCGTCCTGCAATTCCGCCGACCATTCTTCGGCGATCCCCTGTGCCCAGACACCGCCGGCCTCGTCCTCTCCGGGAAGCAGGATCAAGCGGATCTGCCCTGCTGGGAGCTCTTCCGGAACCTGCACGTGGAGATGGTGCTGCTCGTCGATTTCGCCGATCAGCTCGATGGTTTTCATGGCGTGTGTCTCGCGATTCGAACAAACCGATCATAGCAAACGCGAGCTTGGAGCGGAGGCCTCGGTCGCCCGTGGCCAGAAGCGCGACGGCTTTCCCGCGTACAGCGATGCGGCGCCGTGAGACCGGAATGTAGCCGTAGCAGAACCAGGAGAAGACGATGACGTCGAACGGGCCGTCGAGCGTCAGGTCTTCGAAGAAGCCGTCGACGACGGGCACGTTCAGGCGGTGCTCTTCGAGGACGCGCCGCGCGTGTGCCGCGGCCGACCCGCCGCCGTGTCGAGTGTCGCCAATTCGGTCCAGCGTTGTTCATCCAGCAAGCGTCCGGTCTCCGCCCATTGTTTGACGTAGGCGGCTTCCCGGTTGTGGGTCGGCACGTTGCGAGGATAACGCGGACGGGCCGCTCAGTCGAAGATTGTGACCTGCTCATATGGCCGTCGGCGATCAGGCGAATCTCAGCGCGCAGCCCTCGGCCACGACGTCGAAGTGTCGGCTGGTTTGTTCCTGGCGGTGGCCCGACGGTCACCGCCGCTTCCGCGCGGTCTCCACGCGCGTGAGGCGCAGATCGTGCTGTGTGAGGACGCGCATGACATCCTCATGCCTCGCATCGACTCGCGCGAAACTCGCCTG
>JBEBGB010000950.1:0-1968 GCA_040081675.1 Vicinamibacterales bacterium | reverse complement strand
ATGCGGATTGTGGGCAAGCGCGCGGTCGAGCACTGCAGCGCGGTCGGAGGCAGACGCGTGCGCGGCCGCTTCGAGCACCGGCTTCAGCTCTTGCCACTGGTCCTTGTCCAGATCGAACACGCGTCCAATCCTAGCGAGGCTTCGCCTCAGACCGACGAGCAGTGTTTGGCAGGCTCCCCAAGCGCATCGGATTCAAGCCGTTCAAGACTAGCGAGCCAACTGACACGTGAGCCACACGCGTGCGCTTTCCCAATCGCGCTTGACCGTCGCGACCGAGATGCCGAGTTGCTCGGCGGCCTCCGCGATGGAGAGTCCGCCGAAGTACCGCAGTTCCACAACCTGCGCCTGACGCGGGTCGAGCTGCGCCAACGTGGCCAGGGCATCGTCGAGTGCGATGAGATCGATGCCGCGAGGGGTACTGGCGTCCACCGACTCATCAATGGAAACGAAGGTCTGGTCGCCGCCTCGCTTCTCGGTCTTCCGCTGCCGGGCGTAGTCCACGAGGATCCGCCTCATGCACTGAGCGGCGATGCCGTAGAAGTGCCGTCGGTCGTGCCAGGTCACGTTGTGCTGCTCGACAAGCCGGAGATACGCCTCATTCACCAGGCCGGTTGCCTGCAGGGTGTGCTCCGGTCGCTCGCGGCGCATGTAGCCAGCGGCAATCTGCTTCAGTTCTTGGTGCACGACAGGAATCAGCGTGTCGAGCGCCTCGGCGCGTCCCGAGCTCCAGGCTCGGAGGAGGCCGGTGACTTCAGCGCGGACGAGGTCGTTCGGCATGGGCTGTGTGAGTCGAGGCTGCCACCGGTTGGCACTATACACGCTTCACATAATTGCATGAGCCATTTGACCGCGCCGTTGCGCGTGTCTGTTCGAAGGGAACAGTCACATGCAGCTGCAGACATATGGCCACGAAGCACATCGAGCGTCCGATCCCGCCCCGAAGCGGTGTAGACCCTTCGAACTGCCCGAGGGCAGCAGCGTCGGGCGGTTTCGAATTGGCGCGGAGATCGGCCGGGGAGGATACGCCACGGTCTACCGGGCATTCGATCCCTGGCTGGAACGCCACGTGGCCGTCAAGGTCACGATGAAGAGCCAACCTGTGTCGCGGCGCAAGACGACGTGGTCGGAGGCGCGCGCACTCGCCTGTGTGAACCATCCGCATGTCGTCACGCTCTTCGACATGGTGCAGGAGCGAGATCGCGAAGTGCTGGTGATGGAACTGGTCGACGGTGCATCGCTCAGCGAGTTGAGTCGCCACTCACCGCTGGACTCGGGCACGGTGGCAGCGCTGGGCGTTCAACTGGCCGAAGGCCTCGAAGCCATTCATGCGGCCGGACTCGTCCACGGCGATATCAAGCCCGCCAATCTGCGGCTCACGACCGACGGCGTCCTGAAAATCCTTGATCTGGGCGTGGCTGTCGCGGCCGGAAGGGCGACCGCCGACGCAAAGGCGCCGCGCTCGTTGGCCGGCACCGTGTCGTACATGTCGCCAGAGCGCCTGCAAGGCACGGGCAGCGATGCGCGTGGGGACATCTGGAGCAGCGGCGCGGTGTTGTTCGAGCTTGCCACGGGCCGACGTGCTGTGGACACGCTCACGTCATCTTCGCTGGTGCGTTTCGTCTGCCAGGGCATCTTTCCGGAACGGTGGCACCTCGCGTCCAAGATGGCGAAGCCGTTAGCCAAGGTGATCGAACGCGCCATGGCTCCCGATCCTGATGCGCGCTTTCAGTCGGCGCGTGAACTCGGCGAAGCCCTGGAGCGAGTCGCGGTCGATGCGGAAGCGAGCGCCCATCGCGCGGAGGACATGAGAGCGGCGAGGGCCTTGCGCACGCACTAGTCTGCATATCAGCCGGGGCCGAGAGCATGGCTTTCGACCAAGACGGTATGATGCAGGGCGGAGCTGCGAGTCCGTTTCACCTGAGCAGCGAGGAGTGTCCCAGTGACCGTGCCCGAAGATGACTTTGCGAC
>JBEBGB010000949.1:0-1970 GCA_040081675.1 Vicinamibacterales bacterium | reverse complement strand
CGTTGCCGCGGGACAGGAGAGTATCGCTGCGATGCGCGAGCGATTCGAACAGGTCGACGCGCGCCATGAAGATGCCATGCGCGTCCTCACACAGCACGACAGACGCCTGATGCGCCTGGAGGAGTAGACACGCCACGCAGGCCAATTCGGTATGCAGCTGACGTCGTCCTGCGCCGCGCCTGATGCCTGACGTGTCTATTCTCCGAAGGCTTCTCGTCCACACATCGCGAACACTCGACCGCGCAAGCCGCGCGCTCATGTACGCCGCGGCGGGAACGCTCACACCTTCCGACATTTCGCGAACGGTTCTCGGCAGAGTTGACGCCTTCGGCCCGCGTATACTCGACAGAGATGGAGTTCGAATGGGATCCGAGGAAGGACACGGAGAATCAGTCCAATCATGCGGTGCCACTTGACGAGGCCGCGACCGTGTTCGGCGACCCGTTTGCGATCACGATTGGCGACCCCGATCATTCCATCGACGAGTACCGCATGCTGACGACTGGGTACTCGAATCGCCAGCGGTTGATAATCGTGGCGCACTCGGATCGGGACGATCGGATCCGATCATCAGTGCCAGAGAAGTGACCGCGGCAGAGCGTCGTGACTATGCCGAAGAACCAAAGTAACGAGCCGGCGGGTGATGAGATGCGGCCCGAGTACGATCTGCGTGGCGGCGTCCGAGGGAAGTACTACGCGCGCTACCAGCAGGGTACCAACATCGTGCTCTTGGAGCCTGACATGGCGAAGGTGTTCCACGATTCCGAGACGGTGAATGCAGCGCTGCGACAGTATCTGTCCGAGCACGGACGTCCGCCATCGGTGAACCGGAAAGCGGGCTGACAACCACGCGCCTCAAAGAGGACGCGTCACCAATGGCCACGCTTCAGAAACTGTTTCGCCGGAATCGATAGAACGCACACCGTTCCCGTGGCTGTCCTCCGAAGGCTCCTCGTCCACACGTCGCGAACACTCGACCGCGCCAGCCGCGCGCTCATGTACGCCGCGGCGGGAACGCTCACACTCTCAGATCTGAAAGCGGACATCCGCGACAGCTGGAGCACGTTCTTCGATCGCGACGCCGACATCGAATGAGACTCGCGCGTTCAGGCGCGACGGTCTTCACCTTCGAGCACATGTTCGTGCCCGGCGAGTTCGAGGGTGAGGCCGCGTCCGCAGGCCTGAGCGTGGTGTGCACCAACCACGAAGAGATGATGTTCGCGCTGCAGCCACCTTCTAGCAACCAAGCCGCGACCGCGTCGTGATGGCTGGAACACGAGTCGGTGCGCCCGCGCGGGAGCCATCGTCGTGCATGTCACCTCTGAGTTATCGGCCGACCTACGAGCGGCGCGTCTTATGGTGCTTGCCAGAATGGACCGGATCAATCACGACAGACTCTCATGTGTTTCGCAGGAGACACGAGGAATGGTTGTTGCTCCGTGACGATGGTAGGATGGGCGGCCGTCGAGGGGAATCGACGAAAGCCGCGCCTTTCCGGAGGAGCGGAGGCTATGGCACAGCGCGTACTGGAGAAGCGTGTGGAGAATCTCGAACACCGCGTCGAGACCGTCGAGCAGATTCTGCCAACCTTGGCGACGAAGGCCGACCTCGGCGAGTTGAGAAACGCAACCAAGGCCGATCTGGCCGAGTTGAGAAACGCGACGAAGGCCGACCTCGCCGAGTTGAGAACCGCGACGAAGGCCGACCTCGCAGAGTTGAGAGACGCCACGAAGGCCGACCTCGCCGCGCTGAAGGTTGAGCTGAAGGCCGACTCGAATGCGAGGGCTGAAGAGACGCGCCGACACTTCGATGTTGTTTCCGAAGGGCTGCGCGCGGAGATACGAGTGCTGGCCGACGGCGTCGCGGCGGGCCAGGCGAGTTTCGCGCGAGTCGATGCGAGGCATGAGGATGTCATGCGCGTCCTCACACAGCACGATCTGCGCCTCACGCGCGTGGAGACCGCGCGGAAG
>JBEBGB010000948.1:0-1973 GCA_040081675.1 Vicinamibacterales bacterium | reverse complement strand
GGTGGACTTGGTGCGGTGCCGCAGAGCCAGCAAATCTCCGGCTGGACGCTCGAAAATGAATTGGCGCAACTCCAGATGTTCGGCTTCATCACGCCGCTCATCTTTCTGGGCGTCGCAGCATTCATCCTGAACGTCGCGCTCACCCGGGCGCTGACGCTGCAACGTTCGCAGATCGCGGCGCTCAAGGCGCTGGGGTTCGCCAACGGCGAGATCGCATGGCACTACATCAAGTGGGGACTGGTCATCGCCGCGCTCGGCGCGGTCCTCGGGGTGGCGGGCGGTGCGTGGCTTGGCTCCGGCATGATTTCGCTCTACAACCAGTACTTCCGATTTCCGGTGCTCTACTACCGGATGTCGACGGATGTGGCCGTGGAATCGCTCATCGGGGCGCTTGCCGTCGCGGCTCTTGGCGCGTGGTCAGCGGTGAGGCGAGCCGTGCGCATTCCCCCTGCCGATGCGATGCGTCCGGAGGCCCCGGCCCGTTACCGTCGCAGCCTGTTTGAACATGCGGTGCGTCTGCCCATGGCCTCGCGCATGGTTCTGCGCAACCTGGAGCGGCAGCCCGTGCGGTCGCTGGTGTCCGTGGTCGGCATAGCGTTTGCGGTGGCTGTCCTGTTCGTCGGGTTGTCATTCCTCGACGTGATGGACGTGCTCATCAACCAGCAGTTCGTGCTCTCGATGCGCCAGGACGCGACGGTCACGTTCGTTCAGCCGCGCTCCGGCCGGGCGATGCACGACGTCCTCCACATCCCTGGTGCAATGGATATCGAGCCCGTGCGAGCGGTGCCGGTACGGCTTCGATCAGCCGGGCGGACCCGCACGCTCGCGATCTCCGGTTTGCCAGAGAACCCCAGTCTGAACCGTGTTGTCGCGCGCGACGGACGCGCGCTCTCCCTTCCGCCCGACGGAGTCGTCCTGTCCAAGATGCTCGGCGACATTCTCGGCGTCGGCCCTGGGGACCTGGTCCAGGTGTCGGTGCTCGAAGGCCGGCGTCAGGTGCTCGATGTGCCGGTTCGCATGCTGGTGGACGACAGCCTCGGCTTGCAGGCCTACATGCGCCAGGACGCCCTGCACCGCCTGCTCGGCGAAGGCGCGACGGTCTCAGGTGCGGCAGTCACGGTCGACCCGGCCGCGATGCAGCGGTTCTACGCCGCGGTGAAGACCATGCCTGCGGTTGCCGGGGTGTCCTTACGCGAGACGACGCTGCGCAACTTTCGAGAAACGATGGCCGAGACCATGAACCTGCAGATCTTCTTCAACGTCATGTTCTCGGCCGTCATCGCATTCGGTGTCGTCTACAACTCGGCGAGAGTGTCCTTGTCGGAGCGGAGTCATGAGCTGGCGAGCCTGCGAGTGCTGGGATTCACACGAGCCGAGATTTCGTTCATTCTGCTCGGTGAGCTCGCCCTGCTGACCCTGGTGTCGCTTCCCGTGGGCGCCGTCATCGGGTACGGCCTCGGAGTCCTCATCATGTCGGGCTTCAACAACGAAATGTATCGGCTGTCGTTCACGGTGTCGGCCGCGACAGTGGCGTGGGCCTTCCTGGTCGTCATTGCTGCCGCCGCCGTGTCTGGCCTCATCGTTCGACGCAGACTCGATCGGCTCGACCTTGTGGCTGTGCTGAAGAGAAGGGATTAGTTCGTGCTGCGCTTGCTGATGAACCGGCGTCTGTGGCTGAGTGTCCTCGTCGTGGCGGGTCTGCTGGCCGTGGCCTTATGGCCTCGCACCCAGCCCGTCGACACAGCGGTGCTCGCTCGCGGACCGTTGCAGGTGACGGTCGACGAAGAAGGCAAGACGCGCGTACGCAACCGTTTCGTCGTCGCCGCGCCAGTCATGGGGCGTGTGCTTCGCATCGAGCTCGAGCCCGGAGACGCCGTGGGAGCGGGCGATGTCGTGGCGCGTCTGAGGCCTGAGTCGCCGTCGCTGCTCGACACACGGAGTCGAGCCGAGGCTCAGGCGACGCTCGAGAGTGC
>JBEBGB010000947.1:0-1974 GCA_040081675.1 Vicinamibacterales bacterium | reverse complement strand
CTCTACATGCATCGGCTCGCCGCGTTTGTCGCAAGCCTTCCGGTTACGATGTCCTCCCAGCAGTTACACACCGACGTTACGGCGGTTCACGGGGAGGGATGAAATGACAACTCAGGGCATGGCGTTGCAGCTTCGCTCGCTGGTACGGAGCACTGGCGAACTCGAACTCTCACTTGTCGACGTGCCGATTCCGGCGCCAGGCCCCGACGAAGTGCTTGTGCGAATCGAGGCGTCGCCGATCAATCCGTCTGACCTCGGTCTCCTGCTTGGTCCGGCGGACATGACGTCGGCCACCTACTCAGGCACTGCCACACACCCCGTCGTCACTGCGCGGATTCCGGAAGCAGCGATGAGCATGGTCGCCGGCCGGCTTGATCAGTCCACGCCCGTCGGCAATGAAGGCGCTGGTGTGGTCGTCGCCGCGGGTTCATCTGCACCCGCGCAGGCGCTCATCGGGAAGAGCGTCGCCGTCATCGGCGGCGCCATGTATTCGCAATACCGGTGCGTGAACGCCGAGCAGTGTCTGACACTGCCTCCTGACGTAACACCTGCCGAAGGCGCATCGTGCTTCGTCAACCCGCTCACCGCGCTCGGCATGGTGGAGACGATGAAGCGCGAGGGACACAAGGCACTGGTTCATACCGCAGCGGCCTCGAACCTTGGACAGATGCTGAACAAGGTCTGCCTCGAGGACGGGATCGCGCTCGTGAACATCGTTCGCAAGCCGGAGCAAGAGGAGATTCTCAGAAGCCTCGGTGCGACGCACGTTTACAACACCGCATCGCCGTCGTTCATGGCGGAGTTGACCAATGCGCTCGACGCCACTGGCGCCACCATCGCCTTTGATGCGATCGGCGGAGGCAAGTTGGCCGGGCAGATTCTGACCTGCATGGAGGCCGCACTGAATCGGCACGTGGCGGTGCGTGGCCTCTACGGGTCGCCGACGCACAAGCAGGTGTACATCTACGGACGGCTCAGCGGCGGCCCCGCGGAGTTCCCTCTCAACGCCGGGATGGCCTGGGGCGTAGGTGGGTGGTTGTTGTTTCCGTTCCTCAACCGGATCGGGCCAGCGGCCGCTCAGGCGCTGCGTCAGCGAGTCGCCGCGGGCTTGAAGACGACCTTCTCGAGTCACTATTCGCGAACCGTATCGTTGGCTGGGGTGTTGCAGCCTGAGGCGATATCGGTTTACGCCACGCGCGCGACTGGAGCGAAGTTCTTGATCAATCCGAACAAGGAATTCACCGACATCAGTTAGGCAGGCGAGGCAGGGTGAGCCGGTTTTCCAGCCATTTGCGCATTACAGGACGAGGAGGTCGGTATGTATCGCGCACGCGCGGTTGGCGCCGCAGCCTTGTGTTGGCTCTTTGCGGGTTCGGCTTCGGCCCAACTGGTCGACGGAAAGGGCGTTGCGTACCGGCCCTGGGACGTTCAGGGCGGTGTGAGTCTTCATGTCAGCACCAGGACTGACGGCTCGGTCCCTAATGGCTCGTACGAGCAGTGGGAACCTGCGTTTGCCGGCACACTCGAAGTGGGTCGCTATTGGACCAGCCATTTCAAGACCGAAGTTGGCGTCGTCTTTCTGACGTCGCATCAAGGCGGCGGCCAGGAGCCCATCACCGTGCCGACAGGCCAGTCGGGCACGGCGTTCATTACCTCCAGGGTGCAGCAGACGCAGTTCGTGTTCGCCGCAACCCACCAGTTCGGCGAGAACGCGTTCGTGCATCCATACGTCAGCGTCGGCACGCGTGTGGGGATGCTCGATATCAACCAGAGCCGATACCCACGCGCGGATGTGTTCATCGATGGCCGATACGTGTCATACGCCATCCCCGCGCTTGACAGGCATTTCACCGACGTTCGTGTGCGGCCATACGTCGCAATCGGCAGCAAGTCGTACTTCACCGAGCGAGTATTCGTGCGGCCGGAAGCGATGTTGGCATTCGGCAATCGCGGTCTCGGACAGTACGCGCTGCG
>JBEBGB010000946.1:0-1976 GCA_040081675.1 Vicinamibacterales bacterium | reverse complement strand
GTGCATGGCCGAAGGACGTTCGTGCTGGCGCCGCGTCGGCAACCTCTGAACGTTATCTGACAACGCGAAGGCGCGTTGTCTGTAGAGATCAAGAGTGGACCCATGAGAATCCTACTCATCCCGGACCGTCTAAAGGCCGAATTTCGGACCGTGGAAGCGCTCTGGGCGTCGTCGGCAACGACGAGGCGCGTCGATGCACTTCTCCTGTCTTGGGTCAAGTATGAGAAGCAGCTTCGAAGGCTGTTCTCATTTCTCGTGTTCCAACACCCACGCATCAAGGAGAAGGAGCTAGAAGCCATACTGGGAGTCATGGTCGAGAATGACCGTCTGAATCCTAGGACCTTCACTCGAGCCATTGCAGGTCTGGGCGTCAAATCGGTCCCAGAACTCCTGGGGGACGACCACCCACGGCTGTCGAAAGAGGTGGAGCGGATTCGAGGCTATCGAAACAAGCTGATGCATGGCCAAGTCAGCGGGCAGAACATCAAGTCCCATCGACTCGAATGCGATGTGATCCTACTTGTCGAATGGGTCAACCGTCTGGGTGAGGCGGCAGCAGCCGAGTTTGGATACGATGGGATCGGACGCAACACGTTTCGCGCTGCCAAGGCTACGGCCCGCATCAACGTCGACCAGTTTCCATTCGAGTCGATCGAGATGTTCGGGCCGTGGCTCAAGAAGATGTCACACGGCAATGGGTAAGCTGCCATTCGTCGGCCGTCTTGTGTGGACCTGTAGGCACATGCGATGCGTCGTCAGATAACAATGTGGTTCGCGCCTCCGCGCGCTGCGCGCGCTCCGGAGTACACGGCGCCTAAGCCGTGCCGAGAAGTGAACGTGTGGATGGCGTCGAGCGGTGCATGCCCAAAAAGCGTTCGTGCATGGCGCCGCGTCGCGAACCTCTGAACGTTAGGTGACACGAGTCCTGGTCACGATACTCCCCTGTGGTGACGCACCAAGTGAGGTAATGGATCGCCCTACGGAAGGTCGGAGACATTTCCGAAGACAGGTTGGGTGCCACGCCCCCTCATCTAAATCGCAGGTCGACCAGTGACGTCCAGCCAAGGCAGGCTCTGGGTTAGGTGGCTCGCGGAGTTCGCGCTGATTCTCGTGTCAGTGTACCTCGCCGTGTACCTGGAGGGGGCGTCGCAACGTCGGTCTGAGCGCTCGGCTGCTCGGGTCGCCCTGACACAACTGCTCGGTGAACTCCAGGCGGATATCGGGGATTTTGACCGGATCATCGCCAAGCAGGACTCCCTTCATACCGACTACTCGAACCTTGGGCGCTGGCTGGCCCATCCAGCGTCGTACCCGGCCGACAGTGTCGCCGGAGCTCTTTACCGAATCAGCAGCGAGAACTCCACGCTGTTTCCCCGCCGATCCTCGTGGACGACGATGGTAGCGGGTGGTCAGTTGGCCGACCTTGACGCTCCCGAGCTCGTACTCCAGTTGGGGCAGATTTACGAAACGATCTACCCCAGGATCGACTACAACAGCCGGTTCTATGACGAGGCGCTTGGAAACGCGATTCAGGGTTCCGCAGCCATTCGGTGGCAGTCGCTGCAGTCGACCCCGCTGTCCCAGGATGCAGCAGATGTCGAACGGTTGGCGTCCTCCCTGGAGTGGGTACACGGAGCGTGGAATGTCTGGTACCGGGACCTCTTGATCACCAATCGTCGTGACGTCGTTGATCAGGTCGAGTCACTAGAGAGCTACCTCGGCGACCGCGACGGCCCGGCTACGGCACCCCAGTAGACGTTTGCCGCGTCGCGGTACGCCAAGAGGACCGGAGCCCGTCGCCATGCAGGTCACGTCCGTGCCTCGGCACCACCGAAACCATCGCCAGGGCCAGCAGCACGGCACGGACTCGCGTCACCTAACAATGTGTATCTGGACTCCTCCCCGTGATTGAGCAAGAGGTCGAGGGCGGCGGAGGTCGACTGCAGTCGTATCTTCGGCCCGTTAGTGAGCGGACA
>JBEBGB010000945.1:0-1976 GCA_040081675.1 Vicinamibacterales bacterium | reverse complement strand
GATGGCACTCACGCCGACTACGTCCTGCTCGGACAGTTGCAGCAGGGCGAGCAAGGGCTGCGCTTCATCACGCATTTCATCAGGCTCAGCGACATGGCGCACCTGAAGGCCAACCGACTGCCCCTCGGCGGCAGCGGACTATCCGGTCTCGAGACAGCCGTCGTGAATGAATTCGAACGCGCCGCCCGCGAATATCTCCTCATACCGAACGCCAAGTAACTGTTCTCACATTGGTTATTGCCTCAGACAAACCTGGCTTGTCGATCGACGGGGTGTTTGCGATAACGGCGCCGGAGGTTGTGAAGACATGGCTCAGTGGTGGTCTCGTCGTTCATTCTTCGGTCTGGCATCGGGTCTGCCTGCGCTCGGTGTCTCGTTACTGGCCACACGGGCCTGGGGACAAGCACCACCGTCACCTCCCTCGCTGGCCGGCGACGTGTTTCCGTCCCAGGATCCGGCGCTGGCCAGGGAGGCCGTCGGTGTCTCGCATGGCAACCTCAAGCGCGTCCAGGAACTGGTCGAACGTCAGCCGGCGCTCGCGCGTGCCGCCATCGACTGGGGCTTCGGCGATTGGGAATCGTGCATCGACGCCGCGTCACACACCGGCAACAAGCCGATCGCCGACTTCCTGCTGACCAACGGCGCCAGGCCGACCATCTTCTCCGCTGCGATGTTGGGGCAACTGGACGTCGTGAAGTCGTTCATCGCCGCACGCCCAGGCGTGCAAAGGACCCTGGGCCCGCACGGGCTCACCCTTATGTGGCACGCGAAGCAGGGCCGAGACGATGCGCTGCCAGTGGTTCAATACCTGACCACTCTCGGCGACGCGGATATCTCGCTGCCAACGACGTCACTGGAGCCGGCGGATCGCGATGCGCTTGTCGGCAAGTACATCTATGGCGCGGGTCCTCGCGACTACTTCACCATCGAGGTTCGCAAGGACTTGCAGGGACGCGAGCAGCTGACGATCGAGCGAGCCGGCGCGCCCGCGCGGCAGAACCTCTTTCATACCGGCAACCTCGTGTTCTTCCCAACCGGTGTCCCCAGCGCCAAGATCGCGTTTGCGAAGGAAGGCGCCAAAGTCACCCAGCTGACTGTTGCCGATCCGAACGTCATGCTGACCGCACGGCGTGAATGAGCGCCGCGGCCCACATCCGAAGTCACATGAATCTCTGAGGCTCGCCTCGCCGGTTCTTCCAGCGGCGTCTCGACGATGGCAGAATGACGGACAGCGTCCGGCAGGATATTCCCGCGGGCCACTCGCGCTCACTCCCGCTTCCGCCGTGGCGCAGGGTCAGGGCATGCATCGTGCTCCAGCATCGCGCGGAGGCGCGACGCGACATGTCATGCGACACCGGAATTGGAGGAGTTCTCGTGGATTTCCAGCCGATGAGTCCAGAAGAGCGCGAACGGATGATGCAGTTTCTGCTGAACCAGCAGGCACAGTTCGCCGCAGATCATGCGAAGAGTCAGGAACGCCTGGGGCATGTTGAGGGCGCTCTGGTCGCCGTGACCGGCGTGCTCGGTCGCCTGGCCGAGAACGCCGTGCGGCACGACGCGGAATTGGCCGCGCTCAAGGCGGCTCAGGACAGGACCGACGAGCAGCTACGCCGGGGCGACGAGCGGCAACAGCGGACAGAGGAACACCTCAACATTGTGGTGAACATGTTCGAGCGCCACCTGCGCGAGGACCACGGCATCCAGTAGTCGCGGACTACTGAACCACGCGCCCCCGCCGCATGCGGGTCGGCGTGCGCCGGAGAATCGGCGCCTCAACGAGGCCGAACCTGCCGGCGGCTCATTCTCGAGCCTGAATTCACCAATCGGTACTGGCCAGCAAATTGAACCGATGCTGACTGGATACCGCAGGCCTCGTCTCGATGCTCGAAATTCCGAGACGCAGCCTTGTCAGTCTCTCTCAGGCTCACAAAGAGCGGCCTCCAAGTGAGGTTCCTGTGTGGATCGACAAGCGCCGA
>JBEBGB010000220.1:0-7833 GCA_040081675.1 Vicinamibacterales bacterium | reverse complement strand
TACAGGCTCTGGGCTATAGGCTCTTGGCCTTGTCGCAAGCGGTACGCTGCCTTCATAACGCCTCACAATGGGAATGGGCCGCTACGGGCGACGCAGGCGCGGGATGGAAGCGAGGACGACACCCAGACCGGTGATCAGTACCAACAGGCTCATCGCCTCCGCCATCCGATCCCAACCAACCACCCGACTGACGACTTCGAATCGCGCCTCGCCTGACCTGACGCCCTCATTGATCGATCGGACCACTTCCCCCGCCGCGTCACGACCGGTCGACACGTCCATCCGGCGTTCGCCGTCAGCTGTGTCGAGCATGATAATGAAGCGCGGGCTATTGCGGTTGGATCGTTCGAGAATGCGCGCACCCTGAAGGCCAGTGACGGACTCCCGCCCAACCGAAACCGCGCTGAAGGATGACCGTCGGTCCACCTCACATGACACGGCGGTCGTCGTGTTCCGGTGGCAGGCCAGGATCGTGATTACCCCGCCCCACTGGAGCCAGAGCCCGCAACCCACGAGGACCAGGCCGATCAGCAAACGGTCAAAGGAGTCCGGGATGTACTGCGTGGAAGCAGGGTCCGAAGAAGGGGCGGCAACTTCGCTATCCGTCACGGAGATGGCTCCCGTCTCGGCTGCAAAGCGCCGAAGTGTGATCGCCTGCGGCAACGCCCAGAGCCTGGAGTCCGAAGCCTGAAGCCTCGAGCCTTTCCGCGCTAGACGCCGGAAAGTCTGTGTCCGAGCTTGTCCTTCTTCGTCTTCAAGTAGCGCCGCGTCGAGTCCGAGGCCACCATCTCGAGCGGCAGCCACTCGCTGACCGACAGGCCGTAGCCCTCGATTCCAACCAGCTTGCGGGGGTTGTTGCTCAGGAGACGCATCGACTTGACGCCCAGGTCTCTGAGCATCTGGACACCCATCCCGTAGTCGCGCTGGTCGGCCTTGAAGCCGAGGCGCTCGTTGGCCTCGACCGTATCGAAGCCTTCGTCTTGCAGTTCGTAGGCGCGAATCTTGTTCGCCAGGCCAATGCCTCGGCCCTCCTGATTCAGGTACAGGAGCACGCCCCGGCCTTCGTCGGCAATGAGTTTCAAGGCGGCATTGAGTTGCTCGCCGCAGTCGCACCGGATCGAATGCAGCACGTCGCCCGTCAGGCACGACGAGTGGACGCGCACGAGCACATCCTTGCCGTTCGAGATGTCGCCGCACACGAGGGCCACGTGCTCTTTCTTGTCGAGTTGATTGACGAAGACATGCATCTTGAAGTCGCCGAACTCGGTCGGCAGCTTCGCCGACGCCACTCGCTTGACGAGCGATTCGGTGGCGATGCGGTACTTGATCAGATCGGCGATCGTGATGATGAGCAGGTCGTGCTTCTTCGCGAACTTCACCAACTCCGGCATGCGCGCCATGGTGCCGTCTTCGTTCATGATTTCGCAGATGACGCCCGCCGGATAGAGTCCTGCGATTCGCGCCAGGTCCACCGCAGCTTCGGTCTGACCGGCGCGCTCCATCACGCCGCCGCTGCGGGCGCGCAGCGGAAACATGTGCCCTGGACGCAGCAGGTCGTGCGGCTTGGTCGCCGGATCGATGGCCGTCAACACCGTGGCCGCCCGATCCGCCGCCGAGATGCCAGTTGTGGTTCGCCCTTTGGCCTCGATTGGAATACAGAACGCCGTCTCGAACCGCGAGGTGTTCTGCGACACCATCAGCGGCACTTCGAGTTCGTCGAGACGCTCGGGTGTCATGGACAGGCAGACGAGTCCGCGCCCGTACTTCGCCATGAAGTTGACCGCCTCGGGCGTGATCTTCTCGGCCGCAATGGTCAGGTCGCCCTCGTTCTCGCGGTCTTCATCGTCGACAACGATGATCATCTTGCCGTTGCGGAAGGCGGTGAGCGCCTCCGCGATTTCGGCAACGGGACGGCGTGACTTGCGAGCACCCTTGGCGATTTTCATGTGAGTTTTCATATGCTTCATTTGGACGCGCCACCCGCCGCCGACGATGCCAGGGCCAGCTCAGTTGCGCGCGCGACGTACTTGCCGACCACGTCGAACTCGAGGTTGACCGGCGTCCCGACCGCAGCCTGGCGCATGTTGGTGTGCGCCATGGTGAACGGGATGATCATCAGATCGAACTCGTCCGAGCGAAGCGCCGCGACAGTGAGACTGATCCCGTCTACGGCAATCGAGCCTCGATGGATGATGCTCGACGCGAAACGCGATGGAAAGCTGACCGTCACCGTGTGAAAGTCGACGTCGGGTCGGACCGCTTCGATGCGACCAACCGCGTCGACGTGCCCTTGCACGAAGTGCCCCCCGAACCGGCTATCGGCACGCAGTGACCGTTCGAGATTCACCACGACTCCCGGGACGAGACTCCCCAGCGTCGTGACGCGCAGCGTTTCGGGACCAATGTCGGCCTGCACACTGGCCGCGTCATGCGCAATCACCGTGAGACACACGCCGTTGACCGCGAGGCTCTCACCCAGCGTCACTTCGCCGCCAAGCGTCGTGGCGAGACGGACGCGAACGCCACCACCCATGCGCGAAGACTCGACGACCTCTCCCGCCGCCTCAATAAGACCCGTGAACATATCCTTCGATCAACACATCCGGCCCGAGCGGTTCGACTCGCTGCGCCAGCAGGGCCGGCGGCAGTCGTCTGCCCTCGAGGAACTTGACGCCAGAGTGGCCGAGCACATGAGGCGTGACATAGAGACGGACGAAATCGACGACCCCTTCGTCCCATGCAGCGGCGTGCAGGGTAGCGCCGCCTTCGATCACCAGTGACAGAATCCCTCGCGCTGCCAGGGCCTGGACACCCGATGCAACCGTGCCGTCGCCGATGACGATATCGGCCCCTTGCTGCTCGAGCTGGCGTCGGAGGTCCGTTTGCGCTGCTCCCGAAGGCGTAGTGACGATCATGACAGGGCCGGCGGCTCGTGTCGAGAGCACGCGCGCGTTTGGCGGCGTCCGCAGCGACCGGTCGAAGATGACCCGGGTGAACGGAGCTCTGCGATAGGCTCCGCGTGGCGTGAGCCACGGATCGTCGACCACCACCGTGTGGACGCCCACGCCGACGGCGTCGACCTCGGCCCGAACTCGATGCGCGTGGCGATTGGCGGTGGCTGATGTCAACGTCGTGCGGCGACCCGCCGCCTCCGCCAGGAATCCATCGACACTCAAGGCCGCTTTCAGGATCACAAACGGGCGGCCCTCGCGCATCGTCGCAAAGAAGGGCTGATTCAGCGCTGACGCAGCCTCGGCGCAGAGACCGACCTCGACACGAATGCCGTTCGATGCGAGGTACGCGAAGCCTTGACCGCTGACGAGAGGATTTGGATCCTGAACAGCGGCCACCACACGCGTGATGCCCGATTCGACAACGCGCGGACCGCAGGGCCCGGTCCGACCTGTGTGGGCGCACGGTTCGAGGGTGCAGTACAGCGTGCCACCACGCGCGCGTGAACCCGCGGCCTCGAGCGCGTAGATCTCGGCATGCGGTCCGCCGGCGGCCGCATGATGCCCCTGGCCGACGACGACGCCGTCGGTCGATACGACGACGGCCCCGACGACAGGGTTCGGACTGGTTCGGCCTCGTCCTCGTGCGGCATGGAACAAGGCGCGCGCCATGTAGTCCGCATCCGTCAGTGTCACCACTTCACCACTTATCTTCGAAGAGCCCGTCGACATACTCCTGCGCGTCGAACTGTACGAGGTCGTCGATCCCTTCGCCAACGCCCACGAAGCGAATCGGGAGTTTCAGGTCATTGGCAATCGCCACGGCCACGCCTCCCTTCGCCGTTCCGTCCAGCTTCGTCAGCACGATGCCGTTGACCCCGGCCACGTTGGTGAACTCGCGCGCCTGCACAAGTCCGTTCTGACCGACAGTGGAGTCGAGCACGAGCAGCACCTCGTGCGGTGCACCGGGAACCTCGCGCGCGGCAATCCGCTTGATCTTCTCGAGTTCGTTCATCAGATTCACGCGCGTGTGCAGACGCCCCGCCGTATCGATCAGCACCGGATCGCGGCCCTTCGCCTTCGCGGAGGTGATGGCGTCGAACACCACCGCGGCGGGATCGGCGCCTTCGCGTGCGCGCACCATGTCGACGCCCGCGCGACCGGCCCAGATCTCCAGCTGCTCGACCGCAGCGGCGCGGAAGGTGTCGGCCGCACAGATCAGGGGCTGCTTGCCCTGGCTCTTGAGCAGGTTCGCGAGTTTGCCGACGGTCGTGGTCTTGCCCGTCCCGTTGACGCCGACAATCAGCGTGACTTGCGGCACGCTCGCAATTGCGATCGGACGGTCGACAGCCGCGAACACCGCCAGCAATTCCTGTTTGACGAGATCGCGCAGGCCGGCGCCCGTCGACGGACGCTGCTTGACGGCCTCGATGATCCGGCCGGTCGCGGCGACCCCGATATCGGCCGAGATCAACAGCTCTTCGAGCGCATCGATGGTGTCGACGTCAATCGGACGGCTTCGCCGCTCGGGCTCGTCCGCCTGCCGGACGATCTCCTCGAATCTGCCGACGATCTGTTGCTTGGTTCGTGTGAGGCTTTCGCGAATGCGGCCGAAGAAACCCATCCGGTCGATCTTAACAGCCCGTCAACCCGGTTCGGATTCCGACCGCTGCCGTCGCAGCATGAGCGCATCGAGGCCCGCTCGTACGTCGATGCGGCCGTCGAGTACTTCGGCCATCTGCGTCGCGATGGGTAGCTCGACGCCGTGCCTGGCGGCAAGCGCCAGAGAGGCTCCTGTCGTGCGCACGCCTTCGGCCACCATCTTCATGCCCGCGACGATGTCATGCAGATTCCGGCCTCGCGCCAACTCGACCCCAACGTGCCGATTACGACTGAGGGAACCCGTGCAGGTCAGCACGAGATCGCCAAGGCCGCTCAACCCCGCCGGCGTTTCGCGGCGTCCTCCGGCAGCAGTCGTCAGACGCGCAATTTCCGCCAGGCCGCGGGTGATGAGCGCCGCAAGCGCGTTTTGTCCAAGACCAGAGCCTTCGACCACTCCTGCCGCGATGGCGATGACGTTCTTGAGGGCGCCGCACAGCTCGACGCCGACGACATCGTCCGACCCATAGAGGCGGAAGTAGGAGCCTCGGAACTCGGCCTGCACACGGTCCATTGCGACGCTGTCGTGGGAGGCGATGAGCACAGCCGTCGGACGCTGTTGCGCAACTTCCAGTGCGAAGCTTGGTCCCGACAGAACCGCGACAGGATGGCCGGGACCGGCTTCCTGTGCAATCACCTCCGACATGCGAAGCATCGTCTCGGCCTCGAGCCCCTTGGTGGCACTGACGAGGATGGCGCCCGGCGCGAGATGGGGGCGCACGGCGCGAATCACGGCGCGGCAGCCGTGCGACGGAATGGCGGACACGATGAGGTCGGTGTCGCGCGCCGCCTCTTCGAGTGAGTCGGTCGGCGTCACACCGTCGGGCAAGAGCACATCGGGTAGATAGACGACATTCGCGCGACGGTTCCTGATGTCGCGAACGGTCAGCGGGTCACGAGCCCAGAGCCGCACGTCGTGGCCGACGCGACCCAGATGCACCGCAAGCGCGGTACCCCAACTGCCCGCACCAAGCACCGTCACCCGAGGCATCAGACGCGAGCCCCCACCCGGCGTTCCGTGCCGACGCGAACGCGTACCAGATTGCTTCGATGCCTGAACACAATCAGCGCCGCAGCTGCGCACGACGACGCGACGACTGGCGCGGGGTACCCTGCCAGATATGCCACGGGAGGCAATGCGATGGTCGCGAGCACCGAACCAATCGAGATGTACCGCGTCATCCAGATGCCCGCCACGAACGCCACAAGCGCGGGCGGCACTGCGAGCGGCGCAAGCACGGTGAATGCGCCGCATGCGGTCGCGACGCCCTTTCCTCCGCGGAATTCGAGCCAGATTGGATAGATGTGCCCAACGACCGCCGCGAACCCAGCGAGCGCTTCGGCGTGTTCGGAGCCTCCAATGCGGCCGCCGACCGCGACCCCCGCCGCGCCTTTCGCGATGTCGAGGATGGCCACCACAACGCCTGCACGGATGCCGGACGCACGGAGGACGTTGGCCGCTCCAATATTGCCGCTGCCGATTCGGTGCAGGTCGTGCCCGCCCCATCGGCGAGCGAGGACCCACGCAAAGGGAATCGACCCGATCAGGTATGCGGCGGCAAGTCCTGCTGCAAACATCGAGGTCAGTTTATTGCAACAGCATGCGCAGCATGTTCAGGGCCGCCTGGGTCGACTGGAACTTCACCATGTCCCTGGGCCCAACGAATTGGAACGTGCGAACCGACCGCGCCGAGGGCGTGACGACGGCAATCGCAACCGTGCCTACGGGCTTCCCGGGCGTTCCGCCGCCAGGCCCAGCGATGCCCGTGATTCCGATGCCGATGCCCGATGCCGCCCGTTCGCGCACACCGGCGGCCATGGCTTCGGCAACCGGCTCACTCACGGCACCGTGCGCCGCAATGAGCGCCTCAGGCACGCCGACCCATTCGATCTTTGCGCGATTGCTGTAGCAGACGACGCCGCGCTCGAAATACGCCGAGCTGCCTGGCACGTCGGTGATTCGCGAGGCGAGGAGTCCGCCCGAGCACGATTCAGCAACGGCGATGGTCAGGCTCTTCGCAACAAGCAGATCGCCGAGTACGGCTTCGAGTCCGCGCCCGTCAGTGCTGTACACCGACGGACCGAGAACAGCGACCAGATCACGGACCGCGTGTTCGAGAGCCACCTCCGCTTGAGCCGCCGACGGAGCATCCGCTGTGAGATGCAGTTCGATCTGCCCCATCTTGGCCAGAATGGTTGTCGCGATCGGAATGGGTGCAGAGAGCCATGTGGCGTACACAGGCTGAGCGACGGCGTCCACATCAGACTCTGGTCGACCGGTGATCTTCAAGACACGCCGAAACAGCCCTCGCCCGCCGGCACTCGGGCGCAGGCGCTCGGCCATCACCTGGTCGAACATGGGCAGCATTTCGCGCGGCGGACCGGGCAGCAGCAGGATGCGCGTGCCGCCGTGTTCGATCCAGAGCCCCGGTGCAGTTCCGCGGGAGTTCTCGATGACAACAGCACCGCGAGGCACCATGGCCTGCCGCGCGTTGATCGGTTGCATGACCATGCCGCGGCGTTCGAACCGCTCTCGAATCGTGTCGACGATGCGTTCGTCGAGGTCGAGCGTGAGTGACAGGGCTCGCGCCAGCGCGTCACGCGTGATGTCGTCCTCCGTCGGTCCGAGACCGCCAGTGCAGACAATCAGGTCAACCGCGCCGACGCCACGCTCGAACAAGGAGACAAGTTCGGTTACATCGTCGCCGACAACGGCCTTCAGCCGGACGTCGCAACCGATGGTGTTGAGTCGTTCAGTGATGGCGAGCGAATTGGTGTCGAGCCGAAACGGCGTCAGCATCTCGCTGCCGACGGCCAGGATCCACGCCTTCATAGGGTCCAGCCCGCAGCGCCTGCGGCCATCAGCAGCAGTCGCAGGGCCAGATTGGCATACACAGCCGCCATCGCGTCGTCGGCCATGATGCCGACGCCGCCGTGCAGGGCCTC
The DNA here is from genome assembly GCA_040081675.1 of Vicinamibacterales bacterium. Lineage (GTDB taxonomy): Bacteria > Acidobacteriota > Vicinamibacteria > Vicinamibacterales > CAVVIG01 > CAVVIG01. The sequence continues at coordinate 277 of JBEBGB010000220.1, read as the reverse complement.
GAGCCTGTTGGCTGGAAACGGCTTGATGATGTCGGCCACTCGAAACAGCAGGAAGCCCACCACCGCGCCGATCCACCCGACCGGATTCATGAACAGGGTGATGAGCATCCCGAGCACTTCGTCGAGTACCACATGACTGGGGTCTGTCGTTTGGAAGTGCCGTTCGGCAACCGAGCCACTCCACGAGCCCAAGGCAAACACGACGACAATGGTCAGGAACTGAAGGCTGGCGGATGCCGGGATCAGCCACCAGAGGACCAGGCCCGCCGCCGAGCCA
>JBEBGB010000219.1:0-7834 GCA_040081675.1 Vicinamibacterales bacterium | reverse complement strand
CAGTAGAACTCGAACAGATCGCGCCCAGACATCGACGCAATGACCAACGGCGGATTCTGTGAACCCGTCGTCTGAGGGAACGCCGACGACCGATGGAGTCCAGGCCCCGCGCAGACACATGCCACGATGACCCAGCCGAGCGATGTCTTGGCCCTCATGATGCACTCCGAAGGGAGCTCGCCTCTTCATGGGCGTACGACTGGCCGTTCATGAAGACGTGAGTCACAGTTGCTCAGTGACGCAAGAGTGACTCCAACGCCCATCGCGGATCGTCCGACGAAAGCGGGACGGCTACGCGTTGACCTCGAGCCAAGCCAGAGCTCAGCTCGACGCCTTTCGGGTTGGCCGGGCTTACCAATCACATCCGGCAGATGAGCAACTCTCGTTCGTACACCAACTCCTTCGGCAACGTGGAATGCAGGTCGATGAACAGTTCCTCCTGCCCGATGATCTCGTCGCGCCACGCCCGCCGATCGAATGCCTGCAGCGCCTCGAACTGGTCCTTCGGAAAATCCAGCCCCGTCCACTCGATGTCCTTGTAGCGCGGTACCCACCCGATCGGGGTTTCACTGGCGCGGCCGCCGCCGCGCACACGGTCGAAGATCCATTTCAGGACGCGCATGTTTTCGCTGAAGCCCGGCCAGATGAATTTGCCGTCCTTGTCCTTGCGGAACCAATTGACGTGGAAGATGCGGGGCGTCTCGCTGAGCTGACGCTGCATGTTGATCCAGTGGCGGAAATAGTCGCCCATGTTGTAGCCACAGAAGGGCAACATCGCCATCGGATCGCGCCGTACCTTGCCGACGGCGCCCGCCGCAGCCGCAGTCGTTTCCGAGCCCATCGTCGCGCCGATATAGACACCGCTTGACCAGTTGAATGCCTGATACACGAGCGGCATCGTCGTGGCCCGGCGTCCGCCGAAAATGATCGCGCTGATCGGGACGCCCTCCGGGCTCTCCCAGTCGGCATCGATGGTCGGGCACTGGCGTGCCGGCGCCGTGAAGCGCGCATTCGGGTGAGCCGACGGCGTGGGACTGTCCGGTGTCCATGGGTTGCCCCGCCAGTCGATCGCCGATGCGGGCGGTTCGTCGGTCATGCCCTCCCACCACACGCCTCCCTCGGGAGTGAGCGCGACGTTGGTGAAGATGGTGTTGGTGGCCAACGCGACCATCGCATTGGGATTGGTCTGGTGCCCGGTCCCAGGTGCAACGCCAAAGAACCCGGCTTCCGGATTGATCGCCCGGAGACGACCATTCGCATCCGGCCTGATCCAGGCGATGTCGTCCCCGACCGTCGACACCTTCCAGCCCTGACGTTGGAAGTGCGGCGGCGGAATCAGCATCGCGAAGTTGGTCTTCCCGCAGGCGCTCGGAAACGCTGCGGCGACGTACACTTTCTTCCCCTGCGGATTCTCGATGCCGAGAATCAGCATGTGCTCGGCCATCCAGCCCTCGTCGCGTGCAATCGCCGATGCGATGCGCAGGGCGAAGCACTTCTTGCCGAGCAACGCGTTGCCTCCATAGCCAGAGCCGTAGCTCCAGATCTCGCGCGTCTCCGGAAAGTGGACGATGTACTTTTCCTTGTTGCACGGCCAGGGCACATCCTTCTCTCCGGACTCGAGCGGCGCTCCGACAGAGTGCAGGCAGGGGACGACGCGCTTGAAGTCCGCGTCGATCAGACGGAAGACCTCCGTGCCGATGCGCGCCATGATCCGCATGTTCACCACGGCATACGGCGAGTCGGTCAACTGGACGCCGATCTGGGACATCGGCGAGCCGATGGGTCCCATGCTGAACGCGATCACGTACATCGTCCGTCCTCGCATGGAGCCGTCGAAGATGCGCTTCAGCGTCTTGCGCATTTCGAAGGGGTCGGCCCAGTTATTGGTGGGGCCTGCGGCTTCCTTCGAGAGCGAGCAGATGAAGGTGCGGTCTTCGACGCGGGCGACGTCGCTGGCGTCGCTGCGAGCCAGGAAGCATCCGGGCCACAGGTCCTGATTGAGACGGACGAACGTCCCGCCGTCGACCATCTCGCCACAGAGTGCGTCGTACTCCGCCTGCGAGCCATCGACCCAGTGGATCGCCGATGGCTTGCACAGCTCGGTCATCTTCTCGATCCAGCGAAGCAAATGCGTATTGGTGCTCAGTGCTCCAGCGGCTACGCGTTCCTTCATCATCAGGTCCATCTCGGTTCCATCCTCCGCCAACAGGCGACCCTCAGGGCGCGAATAGTATCTCCGACATCAAATCATTCGGGACACGCCCTGTCCAAGCGCGGTGTTGATCAGCAACTTCCTGGAAGGACGCGGCCGCGAGCGCCTCAGTTTAGCGGAAGCGGACGATCTTGGAGCCGGCCGGTTGTGTCTTGACGTTGGGTGTGTGCCTCGTCGTTCGGCAGACTACGAGGTTTACAGACGAATCAGGACACCGCGCCAATGGGCCACGCCCGCGACGGCGGTCCAGGCGACGGCGTACGCAAGCCCGAAGGCGAGTGAAGAGCGGTTCCCGCCACCATCCCGCAGCGCGGGCACCATCCATTGCCAGAAGACGACGTCCTTGATGCTGACCAGCGCGGCGGACTGGCGAATCATGGGCACGTCCAGCAGACGGCTGATGAACTCCGAACCGACGTAGATGGCGAGCGCATTTGTCCCCAGCCATTCGAGCGGGAGCGCCACGCCGCCGCGGAAACGTTCAACGGCTACGTGAGTCGCCGAGAACAATAGCGCCGCGAGACCGGCCGCGTAGACAGCGTACGAACCCGTCCACAGCGACTTGTTCATCGGCAACACACGCGCCCACGCGAGTCCGACCACGATCGCGCAGAGTCCGCCAGCGCACAGCCCAGCGAGCATGAAGCGAGGCCGCTCTCGGTGGTGTCGCATCCAGTGACCCGCAGCTGCTCCCATGAGCGCGGTGCCAGTCGATGAGATCGTGCCAAGCAGGCCTTCCGGATCGCCGGTGGGCCGGAGGAGGTGGCGCCCAAAGACCCGCTGATCGATCCACGCAGCGAGGCTCTGTGATGCCGAGAGGTGCGGCACGTCGAGTGATATTCCGAGCAGCACCCAGTGCACGATGAGAAGGGCGCCGCATAGCAACAGCTGGTTCCGCGGGCGCAGGTACCAGACGGCGGTGGCAGCTATCACGTACGTCAGGGCTATACGCTGCAGCACGCCGGGTATGCGAAGACTGGCCACGTGGGGCCAGGCGATGACCCCATTCAAGAGCAGTCCCAGAACGATCAACGTCGCCGCTCGTTTCAGGATGCGCCCGAGAATGGCGGAGTCGTCCACGCGTGGCACACGATTCCGATCCAGGGCGAATGGCAATCCCACACCCATGATGAACACGAAGAACGGGAATACGAGATCAGCCAGCGTGCACCCATTCCACGCGGCATGGACCAGAGGCGGATAGACCGACTGCCAGTTGCCCGGGTTGTTGACCACGACCATCGCGGCCACTGAGGCCCCTCGCAGCACATCCAACGCGACCACCCGTCGGTGCGAACTCATGGCTTTCGCCGATAGCGCTCCGGACTGACTTCGGTGGCCACGTTCTGGCCATCGCACCAGCACTCGGGTGGTGATGTGGGTTCGCCCTCGATGTACAGCTCTGTATCCCGGGCGAAGGCCTGCATGAAGCGCCCGATCACCTGTGTCTGGCTGGAGTACGACAGAATCGCTCGCCGCTTGAGCTCGGTCTCTGCTGGCGTGAGGAACAACACCGCCCACTGACCATCAGCAGCAGGAAACGCGGTCGGGGGCCGGAAGGCTGTCGACGATCGAGCGTCGCTTTCCAAGGGCCATTGTCCATAGTGGATCAAATAGTGCAGAACACGAGGATTGCTGATGCGGCGCCGCCGCACCTCGTTCAACGCTTCGCGAGCAAAGATGTGCGTCGAGCAATGATCGGGATGTTCGTCCTCAGAGTGCGGCAGGACAATCAGCGTGGGATTGTAGTCAGCGATGATGTTCTCGAGTTCGCGGCGCACGTCGATCCCGCGGTATCGCACGCCTCGAACGACCTGTTCGGTCGGTGGAGGACTGGTCCGATCGGTGTAGGGCGATTCAAATGCCCGGCGCTTGTCGAACAGATACCTGGACGCAATGACGCAGAGGCCGCCGTCCGGGAACCCGAGAAAGCTGATCGCCCCAGGTCGGACGCCAAGCAGCGTCATGGCGGTGCGGGTCTCCCGCTCGCGCAAGACTCCGAAGTTTCGATAGTCGGAGGGCTTCGGGTTCTTGACGCCCTCAGTCGCCTCAACGGCCTCGGGGAAGCCATCACCGCTGGTGAGCAACACCACGTGCACCGCTCCGCCACGATTGGCGACACGCGCGATCAAGCCCGCCGCCCCCAGCGCCTCGTCGTCGGGATGCGGCGCCAACACCAGCAAGCGCGTTGTCCCGCTCACCTCCAGCGTCATGGGAACGGGTTTGGCAGGCTCGACCGAACGCACTTGCCACAGCGCCAACCAAGCGGCGAAGACAGCGGCGACTGACGCGCCGAGGACCTGCACGCCGCAGAGTAGCACTCAACGAATCGTTGATGGAGCGAGACCACGTGGGCGGGGTTCCTGAGGCTTGCCATTCCCGGTCACGGTGAACACGTCGCGTGCGAGATCCGGCGTCGACGGCAACAATTTCTCTGGAGGACTCAAACTAGTCAAGGTCAGCGTCGCGCGCTCCGGATCATTTCAGGCGATTTCGCCGAAACACTCGCGGCATGGTGGTTGCTCTCCTTCAGTACTGAATGTCGAAGGGTCACCACAGAGCCTCAACTCGAGTCAGTCGTGCTTTATTCGCGGTAACGCTTGTGCTACTGGCGTGTAGCGGAATTCTCGTGCGCGCCAACGCCATCGATGTGCCACCAGAGGGCGCCCTCGTCTTACTCAGTCTGGAGAGTGCGAAGGCTTCGAGCGCGACAAGCGTTGGAACGCCGGACGGCGGCGGCTTGGGCATCGCTGACCCGATGCCCGCGGAGTGGGTGCATCATTTCGGCGGTGTGCCCGGCCTGGCGCACCACGCTCCGCGGGTGGGAGTGGGATCGCCTCTCACAACATTGCCCGAACCCGCGTCGCTGCTGCTGCTCGGAACGGCCCTCCTCGGCGCGGCGGTCGGAGCGCGGCGCTTGCAGGGCCGACGGCTCGCGATGCCGTCTGAAGACGTTCGAAAGGCGCTTTCTCGAGCCACGCTGACGAACGTCGACAGGTCGGCCAGAATCGACGTCGCCCCCCGGATTGCTGCACCCCACAGTTGAGGGCGCGTCAGCGCGAGGTTCTGTTTCCTGGCGCGCTACTTCGATTCCGAAGCGCGCTACCCTGGCGTATTCATCATCATGGACGCGACGCCTTCGAAAAATGGGCGCAACGTCAGATCAACGTCCCGGGGAAACTGCGCCTCGTCGAGCGCACGCGACATCAACTCGACCCATCGATTGCGTGCTCGGCTGTCGATGGCGAACGGGGCGTGCCGCATGCGCAGGCGTGGGTGTCCGCGCTGCTCGATGTAGCGCGGCGGACCGCCGAATCGCCCTACCAGGAAGTCGCGCAGACGTTGTTCTGCGCCGTCGAGGTCGTCGGGCGGATACATCGGCCCCAGAATGTCGTCGCCAGGCACTTGTCGATAGAACGCGGCCACCAGCCGTTCGAACCCGTCCTCACCGACAGCCTGGAAGATTTCAGAATCGTCCATCGAAGAGATGTTAGCAGCCGGCGGGACCGTCCACCCACGACCACACCGAAAGCGCCACCGACAGAATCGTGATCCACTTACACAACTGGCCATTCAGTTGCGCCGCGAGTGCACGTCTCTGCATCTAGCAACGTCGGCATCGTCATTGCGAAGCATGCGGGCATGGCTTTGTTCTGGGAAACGCCTCGTGTTCCTGCTCCTTCGGCTAAAGCGGCGCCGCTGTCACCGCTGGCAATTGCCCTGCTGCTGAAGCTCCAGGCCGACGCGAGCCGATAGTCCGCTCCGCCCGGCTCGGTCGGGACGACACGTGCTAACGTGATGGCATGAGGTTTCACGCGCTCGCATGCGGACTGCTCGCGTGCGTGCTGGCCACAGGGGCGGCCGCTCAATCCTCGTCATCTGCAGCCGACCTGGCGCAGGCCCTCCAGAAGAAATACGGCACCATCCGCGACTTCTCCACCGACTTCGTCCACACCTATCAGGGCGGCGTGCTGAAGAAGCAGATCACCGAAAAAGGCCGGCTGAGCATCAAGAAGCCGGGCAAGATGCGGTGGGACTACACGAGCCCCGAAGTCAAACAGTTCGTCTCAGACGGCGTCAAGGTCTACTCCTATATCCCCGCCGACAAGCAGGTGATGGTCGGCACGGTGCCCCAGGACGACACCGCAGGTTCGCCGGCGCTGTTCCTGACCGGTAAGGGCGACCTCATTCGCGATTACACGGCGTCGATCGGCGAGGTGCCGAAGGGGTCCGCCCCTACGACCCGTGCGTTGAAGCTGGTGCCACGCAAACCCCAACAGGACTACGATTGGCTGGTTCTGCTCGTCGACGCCGGGTCCCTCGCTCTTCGCGGGATGGTCACGGTCGACGCGCAGGGGGGAACATCGGTGTTCACCTTCAACAACTTGAAAGAGAATGTGGGCACTCCCGACAAGGACTTCGTCTTCCAGATGCCGCGTGGCGTTGACGTGGTGACTGATGCCGGCGCGCGCTAGCAGACGTCTCGTTCCCGCGCTTCTGGTCGCCCTGGTCGCGGGCGGCTGCGCCGGTACGGCGGCACTGCGCCGCGGCGCGGCAGCCGAGCAACGGCAGGATTACGACGTAGCGGTCGCGGAGTACACGAAAGAGCTGCGAGCACATCCGAACGACACGACCGTCCGGCTGGCGCTGGATCGCGCCAAGCTTCGCGCCTCGACGGATCACGTTCAGGCCGGCCGCCGCATGGTGGCCACGGGCAAACTGGAACAAGCGCTCGTCGAGTACGAACTGGCGCTCGAGCTGAACCCGACCGATGGCGATCTCGACCAGGCGCTGCGCGACGTACGCACGCAACTGCGCGCCAAGGTCTCGGTCGCACGCGAAGGCAAGACCGAGCTGCAGACGCTGGTCGAACGAAGCCGAACGATGGCGGCGCCAGGGTTGGACCTTCCAACCAACGTGCAGCTCCCTTCGTCGCTAATCTTTCGCGCGGCCAGCAGTCGCGATGTCTATCTGGCCATCGCGCGTCTCGCGAACATCAGCCTCAGCTTCGATCCGACGTTCCGCGAGGCACCGCTGACGATCGATTTGCGGAGCACCACGCTCGAGAATGCCTTGCAGTCGGTCTCGGATTCGACCCAAACCTTCTACCGGGTCACGGGGGCGCGCAGTGTCCTCATCATTCCGGACACGCCTTCCAAGCGGCGCGAGTACGAGGAAGAGGTCGTCCGCACCTTCTACTTGAGCAACGCCGATCTCAAGGAGACGATGGACCTGCTGCGCATGGTGCTGGACGCCCGGCGCGTGTCGCCCGTGACCGCCATGAATGCCATCACGGTGAAGGACACACCCGAGCGAATTACGGCGGCTTCGCGCGTCATTTCGGCCATCGACAAGGCTCGGCCCGAGGTCATCATCGACGTCGAGCTGTTGGAAGTCGACCGCACACGCCTCCAGGAGTACGGGCTTCAGATCGCGAGTCCAGGGTCGCCCGGCATCGACGGATCGGCGTCGGTGAACGGGTCGAACACGAGCCTCACCCTGCGCACGCTGCGAAATCTGACGCAGTCCGACGTGCTGCTGGCGAACCTGCCTGCTCTCTACTACAGGCTGCTGAAGACCGACACCAACACGCGCACGCTCGCCAATCCGCAATTGCGCACC
>JBEBGB010000944.1:0-1980 GCA_040081675.1 Vicinamibacterales bacterium | reverse complement strand
GTCTTGACTTGCTCGAGCGTACTCATGGACTGCTCTCAGTTCAGTTCCGGTCCACCGCCGCTGCACCCGCAGCCACGGCCGACAACCCTCGCTCGTATCCGCTGGCTCACCACCGCCCGCCGCCGCCCGGACGGGCGCGGTCGGAAGAGTGGCAGGTCAGGAGGGACTCGAACCCCCAGCCCTCGGTTTTGGAGACCGATGCTCTACCAATTGAGCTACTGACCTACAGGTGCCCTACTTCGTTTCCTTGTGCGCCGTGTGCCGGCGGCAGAAGCGGCAGAACTTGCTGAGCTCCACGCGCTCCGTCGTCTTCTTCTTGTTCTTGGTGGTGCTGTAGTTCCGGCGCTTGCACTCACCGCACGCCATCTGAATGATGTCTCTCATGGGTCCTACTCGATGATCTCGGAGATGGTGCCGGCGCCGACGGTGCGGCCACCCTCACGAATGGCGAACCGCGCCCCCTTCTCGAGCGCCACCGGGGTGTGCAGTTCCGCCGTGATCGACGTGTTGTCGCCCGGCATCACCATCTCCACCCCCTCCGGCAGCTTCAGGCTCCCCGTCACGTCCGTCGTCCGGATGTAGAACTGCGGCCGATACCCGTTGAAAAACGGCGTATGCCGCCCGCCCTCTTCCTTCGACAGGATGTACACCTCGCCCTTGAACTTCGTGTGCGGCTTGATCGACCCCGGCTTGCACAGCACCTGGCCCCGCTCCACGTCCGTCTTCTCCACCCCGCGCAACAGCACGCCGACGTTGTCCCCCGCCACCCCTTCGTCCAGCAGCTTGCGGAACATCTCGACGCCCGTCACCACCTTCTTCTCCGTGGGCTTGAAGCCGACGATCTCGATCTCTTCGCCGACCTTCACCTTCCCGCGCTCGATCCGGCCCGTCACCACCGTCCCGCGCCCCGAAATCGAGAACACGTCCTCGATCGGCATCATGAACGGCTTGTCCACTTCCCGCTCCGGCAGCGGAATATACGTGTCCAGCGCCTCCATCAGCGCCACCACCGACTCCACGCCCTTCGCGTCGCCGTTGATCGCCCCCAGCGCGCTCACCCGCACCACCGGCGTCGTGTCCCCGGGGAACCCGTAGCTGCTCAGCAGCTCCCGCACTTCCAGTTCCACCAGATCCAGCAGCTCCGGATCGTCCACCGCGTCCACCTTGTTCAGCGCCACCACCAGATACGGCACGTTCACCTGCCGCGCCAGCAGCACGTGCTCCCGCGTCTGCGGCATCGGCCCGTCCACCGCGCTGACCACCAGAATGGCGCCGTCCATCTGCGCCGCCCCCGTGATCATGTTCTTGATGTAGTCCGCGTGCCCCGGGCAGTCCACGTGCGCGTAATGCCGGTTCGCCGTCGCATACTCCACGTGACTCGACGCAATCGTCAGAATCTTCGTGTCGTCCCGCCGCCCCTGCGACTCCGACGCCTTCGCCACCTCGTCATACGGCACGAACTTCGCCCACCCCTTGTCCGCCGCCACCTTCGTCAACGCCGCCGTCAGCGTCGTCTTCCCGTGGTCGATGTGCCCGATGGTCCCGACGTTCACGTGGGGTTTCGAACGATCGAATTTTTCCTTCGCCATTGACGTGCGTCTCCGTTATTTGGTGCCCTGAATGCGGGCAACGACTTCTTCACTGACGTTCTGCGGCGCCTGCTCGTAGCGGTCGAAGTGCATCGAGTAGGTGGCGCGCCCCTGCGTCCGCGACCGCAGGTCCGTGGCGTAGCCGAACATCTCGGACAGCGGCACGCGCGCGTTGATGATCTGCGTGCCGCCGCGATCCTCCTGCGACTGGATGCGGCCGCGCCGGCCCGCCAGGTCACCCATGACGTCGCCCATGTAGTCCTTCGGGACCACCACTTCGACGCGCATGATCGGCTCGAGCAGCACCGGCTTCGCCTTCTTCGCGGCATCCTGGAACGCCATCGAGCCGGCGATCTTGAACGCCATCTCCGACGAGTCGACGTCGTGGTAC
>JBEBGB010000943.1:0-1983 GCA_040081675.1 Vicinamibacterales bacterium | reverse complement strand
GGATGATCCCGCTCGAGGAACCGCACCACCTGAAACACCGTCGAAACCTGTCATGCCCATTGCACTGATCGTCCAACACCCAGGGCTCCGCATCTGGCCCGGCACGCGGCGTGCAGATCGACGCCGACTGGACGCTCGCGCCGCCTGTCGAGATCTGGCGTCGACCGATCGGACCTGGCTGGTCGTCGTTTGCCGTGCAGCACGATCTGCTCTTCACGCAGGAACAGCGCGGCGACGACGAGATTGTCGCGGCGTACGACCTCGCAACGGGCACACCGCGCTGGAGCCATCGAGATTCGGTGCGCTTCTGGGAGTCGAACGGCGGCGCCGGCCCGCGTGCCACGCCGACGCTCAGCAACGGACGCGTGTACGCCATGGGCGCGACCGGCGTGCTGAACGTGTTGGACGCGCGCACCGGCGCTCTCATCTGGTCACGCAACGTCGCGACCGATACGCACGTGAAGGCGCCGATGTGGGGATTCTCCAGCTCGCCGCTCGTCGTCGGCAACATCGTCGTTGCGGCGGTCTCTGGGACGATGGCTGGCTACGATCGCTCGACGGGTGCTCCGCGCTGGACGGGACCGCACCACGATGTGAGTGAGAGCGGAAGCTACAGCTCACCTCATCGCCTGACCCTGGACGGGATCGAGCAGGTCGTGCTCGTGAGCGAAGCCGGCGCCACCGGTGTGACAGCCTCTGACGGCGCGGTGCTCTGGGAGTTCGCGCTCACCGGCAGCAGTCCCGTTCTTCAACCGGTTGTCACACCTGACGGCGATCTCCTCATCCACGAGATGAGCATGAGCGGGGCCATGGGCATTCGCAGAATCGCGGTGTCGCACTCGGCCGGAGGCTGGGCTACGACAGAGCGATGGACCTCCGCTGGCTTGAAGACGATGTTCAACGACTTCGTCATCCACTACGATCATGCGTACGGCTTCGACGGCAGCATCTTCGCGTGTATCAATCTGACCGACGGCACGCGCGCGTGGAAACGCGGACGCTACGGCAACGGACAGGTTCTGTTACTCGGCGATCAGGGCGTCTTGCTCGTGCTGTCGGAAGAGGGAGAGGTGGCTCTCGTAGATGCAGCACCAGGCCAGTTCAGGGAGCTGGGTCGGTTCAAGGCCCTCAGCGGCAAGACGTGGAGTCATCCCGTTGTTGTCGGCGACACGCTTCTCGTACGCAACGGCGAGGAGATGGCCGCATTCCGGCTGTCGCTGAAGCACTGATCCAGGAGCCGAATCGCGTCGACGGTCGCCTCCGGCCGCTGTCGCGCCAGGACCAGCTTACGGAATCGCTGGGCGGTCTTGCGTCAAGGCGGACGCGGAAGTCATCTTCGGCGAGACGAGGTAGGCGTTCACGGGAAGGTCTGGAATGTCGGGACGGTCGGGACGGTCAGGACGATCGGTCAGAGCAGTCGTTCGGTGAGCCGATCGCATTGAGCGACTTGGCCCTGGCAGCGAAGCGAGGTCCTCTTCCCGCCTCGCGGCCACCACGACGCTCGTGCCCCTCGCTGCGAAGGCCTCGGCCGTTGCCCTTCCGATCCCACTGCTGGCTCCGGTAATCAGTGCGACTCGACCGTTCATGTCCGACAAGAATCCTTCCTTCGGCGCCTCTGAAGTTGCCGCCATATCAACGTTCGCTGCTCAGCCTCGAGCGGCAACCTCATGCTCACTCTACCCACGTCTTCGTGCCGCTCGTCGGCTGAAGCGGCCGGTTAGTCAGGCTGACCCCAGCCCCAGCAGATCAAGGGTTTTGTCGTCGGATTCGCCATCGAAGTACCGTTCGAGCAGCCGTTCGAACACTGATCCAGAAGGCGAGACGTACGCGAACAGGGTGGCGCACGATCGTAGTTTCATATCGTCCGGTGAACCGAACACCTCGATGGCGGACCGCCCCTCAACTGCCATCGCTGAATGACAACTCTCACACAAGCGCGGACCGAGAATGGGATGACGTAAGTATGCTTCAGCCTCAGCAAGG
>JBEBGB010000942.1:0-1984 GCA_040081675.1 Vicinamibacterales bacterium | reverse complement strand
TCGTCCGAAAGCGCGGATGCCGTGTTCACGAGCGTCGTGCCCGAGGGCACGCCTGCGTCGACGATGACCGGGACCGTTACGCTGGGCAACGTGGTGCCGCCCGGAACGCTTGCCGGGCTCGTGTAGGCGCACGTGAATGCGGTCGTCGATGTTGTCGAGCAAAGCCACGATGTGCCGCTCGGCGTGCCCGAGAGCACGAGCCCTGCGGGGACGTCGTCACTGACGCGAATGGTGAGCGGGCGCGTTTCCGGCGTCGTTCCCTCGACGCGGGGAGTGAGGATGTAGTTGAAGGCCTGCCCAGGAGACGCCGCGCCGCTGAGTGACGTCGTCTTTGCGAGGCTCAGCACCGGCACGGCACCCGAGGTCGTCGTGGCCGTGAGGTCGGAGATCTCGTGGATGTCGGTCGCTGTTCCGGTGGAGGCCGCGAAACCGAACGTGATGCGCGGAGGCAGTCCCGCAGTGAGTGCACCCGTTGTCGGGTTGTAGTAGGAGGTCGGCAGCGCACCCGACGTCGCAAGCACTGCGCCGCCGCCGTCGTCCACGTACACGCGAAACAGGCCGTCTGTCGGCGTGATGCGGATCGTGATCTCTCGCGCGGACGCCGAGCGGTTCGTGTCGCGCAGCGCCAGTCCGCCCGGCGTCGACGTCACGGAGCTTGCCAGCAGGCAGTAGCCGGCCGTGCCGTGTCCCGGGCCGCGGACCGTAATCGCATCTGCGTTGAATCCGGCCCACGGCTGCACCGGACAGGATGGACTTCCGAACGCGGGGTTCGAGAAATTACCAAAGGCATCGAGTCCGATGCCGAGCCAGGCGCCTGGCAACCCCGCCACCGTGCCGGCCGACGCGTACCCAAGTGCACCACCTTGGGGGCCGAGGGCGTCCGGCGACGGCGGGGCGACGGCCATGAAGAACGAGATGCCGTCTGCTCCGCCCGGCGACCCCGGACCGTCAAGGCCGTACCCGCCGTACTGGTATTGAATGAACGAGATCTCGAGACCCTGAGCCGTGGGCAGGCTCGTCTCGGCCACGAAACCGGAGGCATGCTGCTCGGCGGCCGAGGTGAGACGAAGGGTACCCGCGCCTGCCGGATCTGGCGGCGTGAGATTGCAATTCGGAATCGTCGAGTTCCCGGCCCCGGCGCCCGGGTCGGCTGTCAAGCAGGGCAATCCCGGCGCGTTGACATTGAGCGTCAATACGGCGGGAGAGGTCGTAGGCGCTCGAAAGGTCTCCTGCAGCAGCGCTTGTTGCGAGGTTTGTGCGCGCGACACCGTGGTCACGACCGCAAGGACTGTGATGAGCGCGGCGCCCCAGAGGGTGAGCCGGGAACGCGAGATGAGGTATTGCATGTCTGCCCCTTCAGCGTGCGTGTTTGGTTGATGAGGCTCTCCGGGTGAGCGTCCTCAACTACAGATCGCGGAAAGCGAGACGAAAAACCCTCATGACCCCATCGGGGGCCTCGGTCGTGACGACAGATCTGGCGTGGAAGGTGATGTGGTTCCAGAATCGCGCCGAGTGCAGTAATGTAAAGCTCTACAGTGATAGAAACCTATCACCTCTCGAAGGTCTACAGCCGCGGCGTGTACGCGCTGCGCGATTTGACGCTCACGATCAACAAGGGCGAATTCCTCTTCCTCACTGGCGCCAGCGGGGCGGGGAAGTCCACGCTCTTGCGCCTGCTGCTCTGTGCCGAGACGCCGTCCGAAGGCACGCTCAAGGTGAACAGCCGGATCCTGTCGGACCTGCAGCCGGTTGAGGTGCAGGCGTACCGACGAACCGTCGGCTTCGTGTTCCAGGACTTCCGCCTCGTGCCGCGGTTCACGGTTTTCCAGAACGTGTCGTTCGTCATGCGGGTGCTCGGCGTCGATCTCGCCACCCAGCAACGCAAGACGTTTCAAGTGCTGAAGTGGCTCGGACTCCAGCACCGGATGAATGCCTTTCCGCAGGAACTCTCGGGTGGCGAACAGCAGCGGGTGGCGATCGCCCG
>JBEBGB010000941.1:0-1985 GCA_040081675.1 Vicinamibacterales bacterium | reverse complement strand
CTGCAGCCCCGTGCGATAGGTGACGACGTCTCTGTCCACGTCGCTGATGCGCGAATGCGCCACCCTGGCCCTCGCCACCACCGGCTTCCCGTCGAGCACCATGCGGAGATCGTACATGGTGTTCAACTGCAGCTGAATGCTGCATTCCACGGTCAGGCCACCCCGGCTGATCTCCTTGAGCAGCATCGGCTGCGATACCATGACCTCGGCCTCAAGCGCGCGAACGACAGAAACCCGCTCGGAGATGCGCCTATCTACCATCGGCGCTCGCGCTCCCGGTACGCATGGAAACCACCTTCGAAACCTGCATGGCTACCTTGCACATTTCGGGCATGCCATAGTCAGAACCGATACGGCCGGTCAGAAGCGTCTGCCAGGAGGTGCTCCGCGCGATAGGCATTGGAGTCACGTGCGACATTTTGCGCAGCGCCCGCACGGAAAGGTATCCGGCAACATCTGACAGCGCGTCAGACAAACACCGACACCCGACGTGCGCTGAAGAACTGTGCTAAACCTAGCCGTTGTGGACACTCCTCAGGCCTCGATGACTTCCAGGCCGGAGCTGCGGCTGCTCGAGACCGCCGGCCTCGGGGTGTCCCGGTATCGGCTGGCACCTCTACGCGTTGATTACGTCAGCGCTGAGATCGAACGGCTGCTCGGCGTCCCGGCGTCCCGCTTTTACGCCGATCCCTCCTGTATGTTCGAGGCTGTGCATCCCGAAGATCGCGCGCTGCTCACGCACGCGCTGGCAGACATGTCCGAGATCCGTCCTCCACTCACCCTCCGGTGGCGGCTGCGCAGCGGCCGTGTCAGCTGGGTCGAGCATCACCGGCTCGCGGTCCATGACGAGTCTGGGCGCCTGGTCGAGTTCATAGGACTCGCCTTCGACGTCTCGGGCGCTGTGAGCGGCGCTGCTGTCAGCACCCACCCCTGGCTGAACGCGACCGCGCTCCGCGCACTGTCCGAGCGGATCGAGCAGATGCGCGAGGAGGAGCGGACGCGGATCGCGCGCGAGCTGCACGACGAGCTTGGCCAACTGCTCACGGGCGCCAAGCTCGATTTCTCCGCCACGATCCGGCGCCTGCGTGAGCTGCGCACGCCGGGCGACGTCGTGGATCGCCTCCAGTCGGCGCTCGGGCAGATTGACATCGGGATCGCCATGGTGCGACGAATCGCGACGGATCTGCGCCCGCCGGCGCTCGACCACGAGGACCTCGGCGCCGCGATGGCGCACGAAGCGCGCCGGGTCGAGGCGAAGTCCGGGCTCACGATCAGCGTATCGAGCTGCGTCAATGTGGCCATCGAGCCGGAGATCGCGACGGTAGCGTTCCGGGTGTTCCAGGAAGCGCTGACCAACACCGTCCGCCACTCGAGGGCGAATCGCGTTGCCGCTACGGTGGCCGTCAGACGCGGACGACTCCTGGTCTACGTAACCGACAACGGGATAGGCATACCCCCGTCGGCGCTGCGAGGCGCGAATTCGATCGGCCTCCTGGGCATGCGCGAGCGCGCCGTGCGGATTGGCGGCCGCCTGCGGATCACAGGGCGGAAGGGACGCGGCACCCGCCTGCTCTTGACCATCCCCCTTCGGACGCCGTGACGAGTGCCGTGACGAGCGCCGCACCTGCCACCACCGTGAGAATCATGCTGGTCGATGACCATCCGGTTGTCCGCCGCGGCCTGCGGGACATCCTGGCGGACGCCTTCGACGGCGCCGTGATCCATGAGGTGGGCTCCGGCCGTGAAGCAGTCACACTCGTGCGCGGCGAGCTGTGGACGGCGGTCATTCTGGACCTGTCGCTGCCGGACGGCAGTGGGCTCGACGTGCTGAAGCACATCCGCGAAATCCAGCCGCGTCTGCCGGTGCTGATTCTGAGTATGCACGGCGTCGATCAGTTCGCGCGGCGCGCGATCACGGCGGGGGCGGCGGGCTATCTCACCAAGGACACGGCGGACGCCGAGCTCGTCACGGCGGTGACGCGCGT
>JBEBGB010000940.1:0-1989 GCA_040081675.1 Vicinamibacterales bacterium | reverse complement strand
CCATTGGTCTCGACCGCCGATGCGCCAGACCCGAACACCATCCCAATAGATCGCTGATGCGCTGCTTTCTGCGAGTCGCCGCGGTCACACTCGCCGTTGCCTGCGCCGGAGGCATCCTCCTGGGCGCCGCGCAGGCGCCCGCGTCAGGACCCGCAGCTTCGTCGTCGACTCCAGCACCAGCCGCACCGCCTGCTGCCCCTGTTGTTCCGACTGGCCCGGTAGCCACTCCAGCCATGCCTGTCGTCATCAGCTCGCCGAGTGCAGACGCGTACGTCAGCGGACCCACGCCTTTGCGCGTCTCGATCGATCCAAGCGTCCAGGTGCGCAATGTCACCTTCTTTGTGGACGGCCGGCAGTTCTGCTCGTTATCAGAGGAGCCGTTCGAATGCGACTGGGACGCCGGGTCCACGATCAGTGCGCATCTCATCCGACTTGTCGTCACGCCGCTCGGAGGCGACCGCATCATCAAGACGATGCGCACCAAGGGCCTGGGTTATGCCGACAAGGTAAACGTCGAAGCCATTCAGGTCACGGTGACCGTCACCGACGACAAAGGGCGCTTCGTTGGCGGCCTTCCCCGATCGGCGTTCCGAGTGCTCGAGGATGGGAAGCCGGAGCCGATCACCTACTTCGCATCCGAGGATGTTCCGCTCGAGCTGATCGTGGCCGTCGACATCAGCGGGAGCATGACGCCGTCCATGCCGAAGCTGAAGACGGCCGTGAAGGAGTTTCTTGTTGCGGTCCCACCGAAGAACCAGGTGACGCTGCTCGGCTTCAACGACAGCGTGTTCGCACTGACGCGAAAGACGACAGATCCGAGCGAACGGGTGCGTTCAGTGGACCGGCTTGCGCCGTGGGGTGCCACGGCGCTCTACGATGTCATTCTTCGCGCCGTAGATATGCTCGGGCGGCAAATCGGGCGCAAGGCGCTGGTGGTCTTCTCCGACGGCGAGGATCAAGGCAGCCACGTCTCACTCGAGGATGTGGAGCGGAAACTGCAAGCCAGCGATGTGACGCTCTACATGATCGCGCAAGGACGAGGCATCAGTCAGGACTACCTGAAGCGGACCATGCAGCGGCTCACGGTGCCGACAGGCGGTCGCACCTTCACGACCGACAGCGTTGACCAGCTGCACGGCGCATTCGAGGAATTGCTCGACGAGCTATCGCACCAGTATCTGATCGGATACCAGCCGTCGAACATCCTGCGCGACGACACGTGGCGCGAGATCAAGGTGCAGGTGGACGGTCAGACCAACGTTCGAGCCCGGCAAGGCTATCGGGCGGCGCCATTCAAATGAGCAGCACCTTCCCGCGTCTCGCCGGCACGCTGGCTTTGACGCTGGCAGCGCTCGCGCCGACGAGTGCGCAGCAGCCAGGGCAGCCAATTTTCCGTTCCTCGGTCGAGTTGACCTCGATCGATCTCTCTGTGGTCGATGGCCGCGGTGCGGCTGTCCCTGATCTGAAGACGGGTGAGTTCACGGTGCGCGTGGACGGGTCCGACCGGCGTGTGGTCAGTGCCGAGTGGGTCGGACTCGAAACGAAGGAGCAGCCGCCCCTGCCGGCCGCTCCGGTCGGCTATTCGGGAAACGAGAATGCCACTGGCGGCCGCCTCATCATGCTCGTGGTGGACCAGCCGAACATCCGCTTCGGCGGGACGCTCGGCATTCGCAGCGCCGTGAATGCGTTCATCGATCATCTACGGCCGTCCGATCGCGCCGCTGTCATTGGCATCGGTCCCGGTGCACCCGCCACGCCGTTCACCGCCGATCGCGCGCGTCTGAAGCGAGCCGTTGAACGGCTCTCTGGGCTGCATCAGGCGTCGCCCTTCTCCGACTTCAGCATCTCGGTCGCCGAGGCGCTCCAGATTCAACGAAGTTATCCGGGCATTCTCGAGGAGGTTATCGTCCGCGAGTGTGCAGGGATGGCCGGTCCTGCCTTCGATGCGTGCCAGGTCGAAGTCCAGCAGGAGGCGCAGCAGAAGGCGAC
>JBEBGB010000939.1:0-1990 GCA_040081675.1 Vicinamibacterales bacterium | reverse complement strand
CGTGCTGTGTGCGGATGTCTACAGCGCCTGGAAGGAGCTGGCGAACCGAGGCGAGGACATCGATTCGATGCTGTCGAACGGCATGAACCATCCAACGCCCGAGGCGCACACCATTCCCGCGGAGTTGCTCATGCGTGTCGTCACAGACATCCGCTAACTCCCGACGACCTGCAAAACCCGCACGGTTGCTTTTGCGCCGTCCACCGTGACGACATCCCCGTCGCGGAGCCTCGTCGTCGCATTGCCAGTGCCCACCACGGCTGGGACGCCGTACTCACGTGCAACCACGCTCGCGTGTGATGCAACGCTGCCTGTGTCGGTCACCACAGCGGCGACTATCGAAAAGGCCGGCGTCCAGGCGGGCGTAGTTACCGAAGTGACCAGGATATCGCCAGGCTTGAGTCTCGCGACGTCCGCGACAGATCTGATGACCTTCACGGGTCCGGTCGCGCGGCCAGGGCTACCGGGCATACCGCGTATTTCGTCCGACTCCGGCGCGCGGCCTTCGAACAGAGCCTGCTCCATCTGGGCGAACGCTGCCTTGAAGAGTCCGGGCAGTTCTCCGAGTATGAGTGGTGCCTGGAGACCACGTTGCCGGTTCCACTCCTTCCGGCGTGCAGCGGCCTGTGTTGCCAGGGCTGGAGTGGTCGTTCCGATCAATGCGTCGTGAATGTCGTCCCGTTTCAAGAAGAAGACTTGCTCTCGCGTCGCAAGAGACCCTCGCGTCACGAGCTCGTCCCCAATGCGCAGTATCGCCTGCCGCAGGACGGGCCACGCCAGGGTCATGGATCGAGATTGCTCTTCCCTGACGACATGCGCGCGTTGTGCCTCCTTCAGCAGCGAGAGGAACTGCTTCTGAAGCCTGGGCCGGTCAGCGAGCGTCTCCGTAACGCGCCGCGTCAGCGCATCGCGTTCCTGCGCGATGCGTTGGCGAACGGACCCATCCGGCTTGGCAGCGCTGTGCGTCAGCTCGCCGAGAGTCGGGTGGAACCAGTCGAGTCCTTGCACATCGTGGTTGGCTGACGCTGCCGCATCTCCCGTGCGGACCAGCTCGAGCCACGACCCATCGACGTCTTTCAGGTGCTTGGCCCAGAAACGCGCCAACGCGAATTCGGCCTTCGCCGAGTAGCCACTCACGGCGATCACTGACGCGAAATTGCGCCCGGCGTTCGCGGCAAGTCGATCGATCCACATCGCGAGATCGGCAGGTTGCGCCGAACTGACCTCGCCCGTTGCCTGTCGGACCAGTTCCTCGGTAGCCGGCAAAAGTTGCTGGCGCCACTCGCGCACGCCCCAATCGAAGCCCAAATGCGCCGTGGGCGGGTTGAGCCCGGCGAAAGCCCGCAGGTTTCTTGACACTCTGCCGACCATGGTCGGAATTCGCACGGCGACGCGCCATCGACTGGTGCCGGGTTCAAAGAGATTCAGGCCGTAGTAGTACCAGCCGTTGACGACAAGGTGGAACGGTCTCGCCATGCGCCAACCCGTCAGCCGCTCGACGTGGCCGTGCATCCCTTCTTCGATGCCTCTCAACAGCCACGACTCGAACGAGGGCGTGACCGGGTCTCCGATCCACTCACCGAGTCTGAAGTTGCGGACCCACCCGCCCCAGGGTACCGACCAACTCACAGCGGCCGGCACTGCCGTCAGCGGACGTGCCTGGAGCAGTCGCAGTTGTCCCTGCTCCACCGCCCACTCGATGTCTTGCGGCGCACCGGCGAGCGACTCGAGACGGCGCGCGAGCTCGGCCACTCCGAGCACCGTCTCGACGTTCAGCACGTCGTCGTTACGAAGGCGCGTGGGCTGCGTGCCCTTCACACGCCACTCTTCTGCCGATGCAGTGCCGGACACGAGCCGCTCACCAACACCGCGAACGGCGCTCACCACGACGACGTCGCGATCGCCCGTGACCGGGTCTGCGGAGAACGCGACGCCAGCCGCATCCGCACGAACCATCTCTTGCACCAGGACGCTCATTGCCGCGCACCCG
>JBEBGB010000938.1:0-1993 GCA_040081675.1 Vicinamibacterales bacterium | reverse complement strand
GTGCGCAACAGCAGCACACGATTGATCAGCGCAAACGCCGCCGCATCGGCGATGCGCGGCTGGAAGGTGTTCGTGAGCACGGATACGAACTCGCTCTCGTGCCCGAACCCGGTGACGAGCGTGAGGTCCACGTCGACGGTTTCGCGAGGCTCACCCCAACGCAGCACGGCGAGCCCACCGATGAAGCAGAAGCGCCACTGATGCGCTTCGCACACGGCCTGCAGATCGGCTGCGGCGCGAATCAGCGCGTTCACGGGCGGCGCAGCCTGGCGAACAGGCGCTGTTGTTCGATCAATCCGGAGGTCGGCTTTGGCGCGCGAGGGGCCTGAAGATAGTCGGCTGCACCGCACAGCAGCGCGATTGCGGAGAAAGTGTCCAACTCCCGCAGTTCCCGGCGTCGAATCGCCTCGAGGCGCGGCCCTGCCTCACGCCAGGTCTTGACCCAGATTCGTCCGAGGGCCACTTGCTCCGGCGTCCAGGTGTCGAGCGCCGACCTGCGGGAATCCATGCCCGATCTTACCGCTTCGCGGCGCTAGCGCCCTGAGCCCAGTGCTGCATCAGCACCCCCGTCGGGGGAACGTCCGGCAGAACGTTGACGAGGAAGCGCCGCCCGTCGCCGCTGGGCGCGGTCGTTCGCGCGATAAATCTCGCCCATACCCCCGGCCCCAAGGGGAGCAACGATCTCATACGGGCCAAGGCGCACACCGGGCAACAACGGCATCAGGTCAGTGGGATTCCAGACGAACGAGCCTGCGCGCCGTTGTCCATTTCGTGTGCAACCGGCCTCCAGGACCCTGGTTGGACGATGCTACGCTCGTCGTCGTCATGAAGATGATGGAATTCAAAGCAGCGATGGACACAGGGTTCACACAGGTCGAGGGAACACCGCCGAAGTCAAGACTGACGTCGTCGGCACCCTACGCGCATGTTGATGGCGAACTGGCCGAGGCCGAGACATCGCCCGAGCGGCGGGAGCATCTTGACAGCAGTCGTTACACACATCATGATGCCTCAATGAGGACCACCGTGACTCTCGATGCAGACGTGGAACGGATGCTGCGTGATGCGATGCACCGATCCAGGCGGACGTTCAAGGAGACGCTCAACGCCGCGCTCCGTGCCGGGCTTGGTGGAGCATCCGCTCGCGCGAAGCCCGTGAAATTCGTGGTGAAGGCCCGGGCCATGGGACTGCGAACAGGCGTCGACCCCACCGGCTTCAACCGGCTGGCCGACGAATTCGAAGTGGATGCCGTCGTCATGAAGACGCAACACGGCAAGCGGCGATGATCATCCCCGACATCAACGTCCTCATCTACGCCTACGACTCGGAGTCCCCGTTTCACGAGCAGGCGCTCACGTGGTGGCAGAACTGCCTGTCCGGGACCGAACCCGTTGGGCTCGTTCCGGTCGTACTGTTCGGATTTGTGCGCGTGAGTACGAGCCCCCGGGCGTTCCGGCACCCCATGGCCACGACCGAAGCGACCGGGCACCTTCGTTCGTGGCTTGGACAACCGATTGCTCAGATGCTGACACCGAGCGCACAGCACGTCGAACAGGTGGTCGGACTGCTGGATCAGATCGGCACCGCCGGGAACCTCGTGACCGACGCCCAGATTGCCGCGGTCGCCATCGAGTACGACGCCACGGTGCACACGTCCGACACCGACTTTGTCAGGTTTCCGGGCGTGCGCTGGTTGAACCCGATCAGCGGTATAGGCAGCCGCACCTTGAGGAAGGCGCCCTGAGCCGACTCTAGAAGATTGTGCCGATGGACGCCGACGCCCAGGTCATCACCTGAGTGGGCAGGACGCCAAGATAGAACACGATGATCGCGGAGATGACGAGAGCGGCGCCCGCAATCCTCGGAACCGGCGGCAACGCCATCGGTGCCGTCGCGGGCGTCATGTACATCATGATCACCACGCGCAGATAGAAGTAGACCGACACCACACTCGTGAGCACACCAATGATGGCCAGCCACGAGTAGCCCGCC
>JBEBGB010000937.1:0-1996 GCA_040081675.1 Vicinamibacterales bacterium | reverse complement strand
TCCGATCCGCTGGACCCGTGGGTGAAGGGCGCGGCCATGCTCTACACACGCGAGTTTTTCGAGCTGGCGAAGAGTCGCCTCAATCCTGGCGGCGTCGTGACCCTGTTCGTGCAGTTGTACGAGAGCAACACCGAGGCGGTGAAGAGCGAAATAGCTACCTTCTTCGAGGCGTTTCCGAAAGGCATGATCTTCGCGAACACCTACAACGGCGCTGGCTACGACCTGGTGCTGCTCGGTCAGGTCGACGGCACGACGATCAACCTCGACGAGATGGAGGAGCGGCTGCAACGCCCCGAGTACGCGCCGCTCAAGAAGTCGCTCGCCGATATCGGGATGACGTCGGCAGTCGACCTCTTCGCGACCTATGGCGGATCGGCGGCCGACATGCAGGGCTGGCTCAAGGACGCGCAGATCAATCGCGATCGGAATCTGCGGCTGCAGTATCTTGCCGGCCGCGGATTGAACCTCTATCGCGCCGGTGAGATCTACGCCGAGATGCTGCCCTTCGCGCAGGATCCGCAGGGTGTCTTCACTGGCTCGGACGCGCTGATGCAGTCGCTGATGCAGAAGATTCACACCGCTCAGGGACGTTGAGCCCCATAGTCCGTAAGCGGCCTGGGCCACCTGATGAGAACCGTGTCCTCCGTGTGCTATCCGTGTTCTCCGTGGTAGTGCTTTTCTTCTGATTCCGACTAGCATTCTGGTTGTGGCGATCAATCAGCTTTTCGAGAACAATCGCGAGTGGGCCAGGCGCACGGTCGAGGAGTCGCCAGGATTTTTCGAGCGGTTGAGCGCGCAGCAGTCTCCCGAGTTCCTGTGGATCGGATGCTCGGACAGCCGTGTGCCGGCGAACGAGATTGTCGGGCTGCTGCCCGGCGAGCTGTTCGTGCACCGCAATGTGGCGAACCTGGTCGTGCACACCGATTTGAACTGTCTGTCTGTGCTGCAATACGCGGTTGACGTGTTGAAGGTGAAGCACGTCATCGTGTGCGGACACTACGGGTGTGGTGGCGTGCGCGCGGCTCTTGCCCGCGATCGATTCGGGTTGATCGACAACTGGCTGCGTCACGTACAGGACGTTGTCGAACAGCACGACCGCTTGCTCGACCAGGTCGACTCGTTCTCGGCGCGTGTCGATCGCCTGTGCGAGCTGAACGTGATCGAGCAGGCACGTCACGTCTGCCAGACGACGATCGTGCAGGAAGCGTGGAGCCGGGGCCAGCCGCTGGCGATTCATGGATGGATCTACGGCCTGCACGATGGTCACCTCCGCGATCTTGGCGTCTCCACCGAGGACGTCGAGGGAATCGATCGCACCTATCACAGAGCTGTGGCCGCCCTCAGAGCCGTCACCGACATGGCGACGTGACAATCGCACCGGGAGTAGAGTGAGGCATGCCGTACTTTGTCTTGCGATATGACGCGGTCGTTGACGACTACGTGAATCGGCGGACGCCGTTTCGCGCTGATCACCTCGGTCTGGTTCGCGAGGCCCAGGCGCGAGGAGAGGTCGTGATGGCGGGTGCCGTCGGCGACCCGCCAGACGGCGCGCTCTTCGTCTTTCGCGGAGACTCGGCAGACGTTGCCACGCAATTCGCGAACAACGATCCGTACATGAAAAACGGTCTCGTCCTGTCGTGGCGTGTCCAGCCGTGGCACGTCGTGGTGGGCGCGCAGGATTAGGCGCGTAGGATTAGATGGCTGCACGCGCCTGGCCGCCCGGACCGCGCTCGACACCGCTGTCCGCCCTGCCATTTGGGCTTCGACGCGATCCCTTGGCGTTCATCTCGGGTCTCGCGAGCCGCTACGGAGACATCTCGCACATCGTGGCGGCGGGTGAGCACGTCGTCCTGCTGAATCATCCGCAGTTGGTCAAGGACGTGCTCGTGACCAACCAACGCAATTTCCGGAAGGGCCGAGGTCTCGAGCGCGCCCGTCGTCTGCTTGGCGACGGACTGCTCACCAGCGAAGGCGACACGCATTTGCGGCAGCGCCG
>JBEBGB010000936.1:0-1997 GCA_040081675.1 Vicinamibacterales bacterium | reverse complement strand
GTGAATGGCGTCGTTGACCGAGATATACGAATTCATGACGATGCCGAACTGCAGGATGCCGAAGACCAGCAACAGCAGAACCGGAGCGGCGACGGCGAGCTCGATGAGCGCTTGCCCTGATTCGCCAGACGTTCTTCGACTCCCGTTCACGTCACACTCCTCCGAACAAGATGGCCAAGACAGAGATCTCTGGTCGTAGAGCTTGCAAGCTACCTGCCTAGCTTGAAGAGCTTGATAACGCCTCGATTCTAGCCGTAAATCGAGGATTTTCGCCGTTCGAAGCTGTCACGGTCGCGGATACAAATACTCGAAACAGAAGACATTAGTCACCCGACCGCTAGGACTGGGGAAACCTGTAAATGGCGGGCTGTCCTGGAGCGCGCAAGACTGCCGGCGACCACGCGGCTCGAAGGAGGTAGTCGGCCGATGCCAGCACCATGCGGCGCAGGGCCGGTGGATAGTGCGGCGGACGGCTGTCCAGGAATCGCCGAACGCTCATGGCTGCTCGAGGCGAACTGTGGCCGCTCAGCATCGCGTCCACCCACCGCTTCGGCAGGAAGACATCGCTGGTTCGCTTCACCTCGGACAGCAGCTGCAACCCCGGCTCGATGTACTTGACGGAGGTGTCCGCGCGAAGCGGATGATGCAGCCACCGCATGCCGTCCACCACCCACGGCTCCCGGCGCCTGTTCGCAGGGTCGGAAATCGTCTCGAAGAAGCGATCGCGCGAGTTCGATTCGGTCGACAGCGCCTGCGCCATGAACGCCAGCGCGTCTCGACCATCGCGACTGCGCGTGCGACTCACCTGCTGCTGCACGAGGCTGTCGCCGTCCGGCACACGAACCGCCAGCTCCTTCGTCAAATTGATCTGGTCGCCTTCGCCGAGCGGCAGGCCGTCGATTCGCGCGTCGCCGCGCCACAGGGCCCGCATCCACTCCACCATCGACTCGGTCGTCGCCACGGCACGCAGGCAGGCGAACAGAGCCGCCTTCTGGCTGATCGTCGGCGCCGATCCCACCGATGCGCGCAGGATGGCGCCAAGCCACTTGGCGTTGGTCTCGCGCTGGTCGGGCGTCAGGAAGATCCAGAACAGTCGTTCGATGTAGATCAGAATCCGCTGCAGATTCAGCTCGCTCGTCTCGAGCGGCACGGCACGCACGGCCAGGGCGAGCAGCTGCTCCGGGACGATGTCCTTGACCAGCATGGCGTCCCACAACGTGAGCCACGCCGACCCGCGCGTGAGCGCGTCGGGCACGTCGGGCAGCTTCTCGAGCAGCCACGCAAGGCTGCCCTCCTCGAGCCGGAACTCGCCGTAGCCGATGCCACGACCGTTCGGCAGCACCCACGCCGGCGGCGGGTATCCGACAATGGTCGACACATCAGCGCGGCCGTCGAGCGACATGGAGATGTGCTCGACCCACTTCCCGTAGCCCAGGCCGACTTCCAGGCGTTGCGGCCACTTCTGTCGTGGCGATCCGTCCGACGCGCCGGTGGTCAGCGCCGCGTTGTCCGAATGAAGGTCGAGATGCGCGAGGCCGCTTCCGACCTTGAGCTCGGCGCGCACCACAGGCCGCCCTGCTCCGTCGATCCAGGCACGACTCCACGCGTGGAGATCGAGAGCCGTGTGTGACGCCAGCAGATCGAGCAAGTCCGGCCACGACGCATTGCTGAAGCGATAACGATCGAGGAACTCGCACAGCGCGTCGCGCAGCGTCTGCTCGCCAATCAACATCGCCAGCTGCCGCATGACGATGGGCGACTTGAGGTAGATGATGGCGCCGTAGAGCGACCCGGCCTCATTCAGGTTGGACAGCGGCTGCCTGATGGCATGGGTGCCTGCCGTGCGGTCGACATCGTAGGCCGACGGATAGTACATGTGCAGGAAGCGCAGGTCGTGGTCGAGATCCGGAAAGCGCGGATTCACGATCTTCGCGGCCATGTAGTTCGCGAACATCTCCTTCATCCACACATCGTCGAACCACGTCATGGTCCAGAGG
>JBEBGB010000935.1:0-1997 GCA_040081675.1 Vicinamibacterales bacterium | reverse complement strand
AGCGCCAGCAGCCCTTGCACCTCGGGCTCTGGCAAGAGTTCGACGAGCAGACGCCCCAAACGAATTGCCTCACCCGCCAGGTCGTGACGTACGACTGACGAACCTGACGAGGCCGCATAGCCTTCGTTGAACACGAGGTAGATGACGCGCAACGCTGCATCCACCCGTTCGGGCAACTCGGCTCGCTCCGGCACACGATAGGGAATGCGAGCCTGGCGGATCTTGTTCTTCGCACGCACGATGCGCTGCGCCAGCGTCGGCGCTGGCGTCAGGAAGGCTCGCGCTATTTCCTCCGTGGTGAGCCCGCAGACTTCGCGCAGTGTCAGCGCCACCTGCGCATCTGCTGAGAGCGCGGGGTGGCAGCACGTGAAGATCAGACGAAGGCGGTCGTCTTCGACGCTCTCTTCATCGGCCCACGCTTGCGTGTCCAGAACGGGAACCTCGGTGGGATCACCAAGCGCCTCGAGCTGATCAAAGCGTTTCTGCCGGCGAAGATTGTCGATGGCTTTGAAGCGTCCGGCTGACACGAGCCAGGCGCGCGGGTTGGCGGGCACGCCGTCGCGTGGCCACTGTTCGAGCGCGGCACGCACGGCATCGTGCAATGCTTCCTCTGCCCTGTCGAAGTCACCCAGCAGGCGAATCAACGTCGCAAGAACGCGACGCGATTCCGTCTGATAGATCGACTCAATCCGAGCGTGGAGGTCCTGACCGGCCATCACCCTTCCCGTCGGCGCATTCGAGCCGTCAACGGGCTCTCATTCAGTAGTCGAAGGCGGGACGTCGGAATCGACACGCTCCCACCCGCGGCAGCGGAGCACTGGCAGAGTCGGATACTTCGGAAAGCTCGAATCGGCGGCTGAACGTCGGCACAGGTAGAAGTGCCGGTCGCGCACCGAGGTCACGCGTTGGACCCATCGGCAGGAGACACAGAGTCCAACGTGTCCCTCGTTCAGCTCACTCAACTCGCGATGCCGCCCGGTGTCGCCACCCGGCGTTCAAGGACGAAGGACCACGAAATGGACATAGAACGAAGAACCAGGGATGACGCCACACGAGCCGACAACCGCCCTAGTGCGGCAGGTGCAGCGCCATGAGAACCAACACGCCGTCAATCTGCGTGAACCAGTGCGGCGTCCCCTGCGGAACGAGCACGAAGTCTCCGGCGGCAATGCGGCGCGAGTCACCACCCTCGATGCCGGTTCCGCTGGCATTGTCAGCGTTCGTCGCGCGTTCATTCTGCAGACGCCCGCCGGTCACCACCGTGCCACTTCCCTCGACGACGTAGAACATCTCGGCGTCCTTGGCATGGGTGGATGCCGGCGCATTGAGTCCCCCGACGCGGTACTCCAGGTTCGCGCTATAGGGCGCAAGTGCGACGATCGGCTGCGAGAAATTCGGCTGGTCGGCCTTGCGCTCGGCCTTGGCCCTGGCAATCATCGCGCGCACGTCCGCAGACGACGCAAACAGCTTGGCCGCCGGGGGCGCGCCACCTTGCGCTTGAAGCACGGGTCCGGCAAGGACCGCCGCAATCACGAAGCCCATCGCCGCGCCAGATCGCATACCCATCATTCGCCTCCTGGTGTCCTGAATCAAACCCGCATTGTAGCGTCACTGACGGCGCAACCGAACAGCCCGGACGCCTCGACCGGAGCTGCGCTTGGCCTCATCTCGATGCCAACTCGAGGCCGATCCCCTAGAGGCTGCAGGAGCGTGGAAGCGCGCGCGACGGCCGCCGAGCGTGCGAGTGTGTCATGATCAGCTGTGAGTTCTTCCTCAACAACGATCACTTTCGCCAGCCTCGGGCTCCGCCGCGAGCTTTCAGACGCCGTCGCCGCGCTTGGCTATGAAGAGCCAACGCCCATTCAGCGAGAAACCATTCCGCTGCTCTTGAGCGGGCGCGACCTGCTCGGTCAGGCGGCCACCGGCACAGGCAAGACGGCCGCCTTCGCCCTGCCAATCCTGCATCTGATCGGTGCCGAAAATCCGACGGCGCGACA
>JBEBGB010000934.1:0-1999 GCA_040081675.1 Vicinamibacterales bacterium | reverse complement strand
GGCCGGTGGCAATTCTGGCAGCTGCGCTGCAGTATCGGCGCGATGTCCCTGGTGAAGGTCGCCTGCGACGCGGCACCCGACTGTCCGGCGAGATCGACCTGTGAGAACGTCGCTGCGCCGGCGGTTCCGACCGCCACGGCACACAACGCGGCACGCAGGGATGGACGGGCGATGGCGGATAGCACAGGCATCGGCATCTCACCTCGAAGAGCGTCCAGCGGGAGTCCGCACGACGCGTAGATTGCGCTACTTTGTAGCCTGTCCGTCGATTTCGCAAGTGGGCAGATCGATCGGTAGACTAGCCGCGCGATGAGCGCAGCCGACACCATGAGCGAGCGAGGCAACCAACAGCCGCCCATTGTGTTTATCTCGTATTCGCGTCGCGACTGCAGTCCGCTGGCCGAGGAACTGGTGGCCGGGCTCGAAGTCGCGGGGTTCGACGCTGTGCTCGACCGGCACGATATCGCCGCCGCCGAGGACTGGGAGGCGCGGCTGGAGAACCTGATTCAGAGTGCCGACAGCGTGATCGTCATCCTCTCCCCGGAGTCGGTGAAGTCACCTCGCTGCGGCTGGGAGGTGAACAAGGGCCTTCAACTCTCGAAGCGGTTGGTTCCAGTCATCGGCAAGCCTGTTACGGATGAAGAGGTTCCAGAGCCCCTCCGACGATTGAACTATGTGTTCTTTACCGAAGGTCACTCCTTTGCGCGTGCGCTCGGCCAGGTCGCCGCCGCTCTTCGTGCGGATCTCGGTTGGATTCGCGAGCATACGCGACTGGACGGGGCCGCCCGTCGCTGGCAGCAGCGCGGCAACGCCGAGTCGCTGCTGCTGCGGGACGACGAACTCGCGGCGGCCCAGGCATGGAAGGCCGCATGGGCAACGGGATTTCCGGACCTCACCGAAGGGCAACTGAGGTTCGTTGCTGCCAGCGCCGACGCGCAAGCGGCCCGAGATGAACGTGAGCGACAGCAGCGCGATGAGTTCGCGTTGGCCCAGAGCGCTCGCGCCGAAGCGCTTGCGGCGCGAGCCGAGGCGCTCGCCGAGCGCGAGGGGGCGGTCACGACGCTTCGGCGAAGAACCGTGCTCGGCGGAATCGGAGCAGGCATCGCATCACTGGGATTGGGTGGGCTCGGCTACTGGACGTGGTGGACGCAGGGACGCTTGCGGGACGAGCAGGCCCGGGCCGACAGGGCACAAGCGGCGTCGCTCGAGGCTGCAGTAGACCGGGAAGCCGCTCGCGTCGACATCGAAGGCCAGTTGATCGCCTTCGCGGCCTCACCCGGCGAGTTCGCCTCTGATGGTGAACCCGGTGAAGACAACTCGCCGTATACGAAGAGGCTTCTCGAAGAGCTGACCAGGCCGAACGCCTCGCTGCAGGACGCGCTGTCTCAGGCCGGTCGGAGGGTTCTGGAGGCGACTCGATTTCAACAACGGCCCTATGTGGCGTCCGACTTGAATGGTGAACTCTACATTCGCAGAAAGCCGGAATCGCGCCGTTGCCGAGCGATCGTGATCGCCGTGGATCACGCCGGAGTGACTCGCTTCAGGAATCCGCTACGCGACGGCTCGGCGTGGGCTCAGTTCCTCCAGGTGTGCGGCTTCGAAGTCACCTTTCTCTCCAATCCGACGTATCAGGAGGCGCTGGCGGCTCTGGCCAGGATTCGGTTCGTGGATGCCCAGGTGTCCAAGCCTCCAGCCAACACGTGCGCGTTTCTGTTCTTCTCCGGCGGAGGAGTCAGGGATGGTCGCGACCTGCTCCTCCTCGTGTCCGACAGCATGACTCAGAACGAGCTGGTGGCTCGTCCAAAGACTCTCGAGGTGGCGACGCTCGCGACCGCCCTGCGGCAGTCGGCGGCCGCGTCCCTCCTGGTGCTCGATACGGCCTTCCCGGATGTCCGCGGATAGACGCGCGACGAGAATGATTCGCTCAGTGCGTGAGCGCGTAGAGCAATGCGTTGACGCCGACCGCGTAACCCGGCACTGAAAATTCCAGGAAGTACGC
>JBEBGB010000933.1:0-2000 GCA_040081675.1 Vicinamibacterales bacterium | reverse complement strand
GCCACGCGTCCTCGCGAGGGCGCCGTTTTGATGCAGAGCGGACGCGCCAGCCACTCGAGCTCTATCGACCGGTCGATGCCATCTTCGAGATGCTCTGGATAGAGCAGATGCAAGTGCATCTGTCCGTAGGTCGCACTGTCTCGCAGAAGAATCCTGAGCTCGAGTCGATCCAAGCCTCTCAAGATGGGGTCGACCCTGAGCTGCTGCCGGTGCTCGAGCAGACATGAGTACGCTTCGCGAAAGCCGCTCTTGAGTTCGCGCACGTGATCTGCCGCGGGGACCAACTTGCCACGAAGTCGCACTCGATGTTGCTCGGCTTCTCGTGGCGCGCCGTCAACGAGTGTCATCTGGTCGGTGTTGGGGTGCAGCCACATGGGGAAGCGCAGGCCGGAATCCTGCACAACTGATGCGCCGAGCGCACTGGCATCAGCATCCGTCTCTTTGCCAGCTGAAGGCCTGGGCAGAAAGCCCGTGCCCAAGACCGAGCCGCTTCGTTCAGCAAGGAGCGTTTCGAGATCGACCACCACCGGGTGTTCCCCGGATGCGATCACGTTCTCGTAGTGAACGTCTGACACTCCAAGCGCGTGCAATACGGCGAGCAGGGCTCCGGCACGGTGGTAGAAACGTGAGACCTCCGAAACGTCCTCGCAGTCGCGATGCGGGACGAACTCCATCCAGCCATAGGCACCGCGGTCGAGCGCTCGGACCGTCCCGAGCTTCAGCGTCAACCCGTGCCGATTGATCCAATGCAGCACGCGATTGAAGAAGATCTCGGGCCTGACTGAACGTGGTTTGTAAATCAGTTGTCGGCCGTTCGCGAAAATGAGGCTGGCAACGGATTGTCCACCGTTGTGCCGGTCAGACAGCCGTGTCGAGATCGAGACGATAGGTCGTTCGCATTCGCCGAAGTGCCTGCCCAACCGCGGCAGGTCCACCGCGACGCGTTGGCACAAGCGCGACGTGTTTTCTATCCACTGCTCGACGGACTGCACCATCAGGCGCGCAAGCACGGGATATCTCTCGAAGACGTCTCGCCAACCTCCAGTAAGCAGGTAGGCGACAAATTGTCGATAGATGGAGGTGGAAGGTGTCTGCTGCGACCAGACGTGCTCGAATGCCGCGAGCGGAGCCTGGGCGAAGCGGAAGTCGTAGAAGGTGCGACCGAGAGCGAGGCTGGCGACAAGTCCGAGGTGCTCCCGTAATTCGCCCTCGAGTGCCGCACGCGCCGCCGGCGCCAGAACGACGCGAGCGCGGCCCGCTCGCGCCGTCAAGCGTCGACGCGCATATCGGATGAATGGAGCGACGGCGTGTCCGAACGGAACTCCGTCGTCGTCCCCTTCTGCTCCTGCTGCCGGCGCTTGCTCGAGAACGGCCCGCAGCACGTGAATCCAGTCACCGTGCTCGGCTTCGATGGGCTGCGCACTGCGCATCCGCCGTTCCCACAACTCGCGGCTTCCGAGCACCTCGCTCCACCGCGCGAGGCGCCGGTCATCGACTGACGTGTCAGCGCGCTCCCAGAGAGGCGCTGCCCGCTGCGCCCAGCGGTTCAATTCGAACAACGATCTACGGCGTTTGCGTGAATGCTCTGGGATGCCAGCTCTTCGTATAGCTCAGGCAACCGCGCGCGCACGAACTGAGTGGGGGTTTCGGCTTCACCTTGGCCAGAACGTCACCCAGTGACTTGTCGCCCGCCGCAAATCGCGTTGCGTAGCTCTTCTTCACGGCACGCTCGAACTGTTCTCGCGTGAATTCGAAGCCGGCCTTCTTGGCAATCTTCAATACTTCGGCCGCTGTCACTGCGGCGCCTTTTTCGATCGCTGCTTGAACGGCGGCGCTGGTGTTCTTGTCAGACTGTGCCTGGGTCAGAAAATCGAGCGGCTTCCCGCTTTTCTTCATGGGCTGGTCTCCTTGCGCACGATTGCGTATTGTTGCGCAGCGGGCGCTACCATACCGGTTTTCGTCGACCGAGGCAATCCAGTCGCGGCACTCTCGATCGAGCG
>JBEBGB010000218.1:0-7908 GCA_040081675.1 Vicinamibacterales bacterium | reverse complement strand
GACAAAGCCGTGCGTATTGTGGCGGAACGCATCAGGTTGATCGCGTCCGAAGGCGCCATGGTGATTCTTGCGACGCACGACCTCGATGTGGCCGACGGCCTCATTACGCGCATGGCGGTGGTTCGGGGCGGCCGCCTGTTGTCGGACAGCGTAGCGAGCGCCGGCGTTCGACAGCAGTACCGCGCGTGGGTGGAGTCGGCGTGAAGTTTCTGTCGGTAGCGATGCTCGTGTTGAAGAAGGACTTCGCGATCGAGATGCGGAGTTACGAGATCTTCTCGACGACCCTCTTCTTCGCGGTGGCGTGCGTCGCCATCTTTTCGTTCGCCTTCGTCAAGGAAGGGCAGGCAGAGGTCGACGCAGCTGCGGGCATTCTCTGGATTGCGATTGCGTTTGCCGGCACGCTGGCCTTGGGACGCACGTTCGAACGAGAGCGCTACGGCGAAACGCTGAAAGCGCTGTTGCTGGCGCCTGCACCCAGGCCCGCGATCTACCTCGGCAAGCTCCTCGGCATCGTCACGCTGTTGTTCGTGATGGAGATCCTTCTGGTACCGATGGTGGCGTTTCTCTTCAACGCCGCATTCTTCAGCCGTCCAGAGCTGCTTGTGGCGCTCCTTGGCCTCGGGACGATTGGATATGCGGCGGTGGGCACGCTGTTCGCCGCGATGCTGGTCCGTGCGCGGACCCGGGACGTGATGCTGCCGATCCTGCTGTATCCGATTACCATACCGGTGATCATTGCCGGCGTGCGAGGCACGTCAGCCCTGTTGACCTCGCCGGTCGACGAGGCTGTCGCGATGTTGTGGATCGGGATGCTCGGATTCTTCGACGTTGTGTTCGTGACCCTGTCGCTCTGGACGTTCGAACCGTTGATGACGGAGTAGCAGGGTGGGCAGGGCAGGCAAGGCGGGCGGGTAGGAGAACCTCACCATGAAAAAACTGTTTGTGCCGGTGCTCGCGATCACGGCGGCGATGTTTCTTTATTCGCCCATCGCCATCGGCAACGCACCGTACGAGTCGACGATGCGACTCGTCCAGAAGATCTTCTATTACCACTTCCCGGCGTGGATGGCGCTCACTGTCTCGGTCAGCGTCTGCACCGTTGGTAGTGCGATCTACCTGTTCAAGGGCAACCTGCGGGCAGAGCGCATGGCCGCCGCCGCTGCTGAAATCACGGTCGTGTTCGGCCTATTCGGGCTTGTGAGCGGTTCGTTGTGGGGCCGCAAGGCGTGGGGCGTCTGGTGGCAGTGGGACGCGCGCCTGACGATGGCGTTCCTGCTCGAGCTGATCTTTTTCGGCTACATCCTGGTGCGCAACTACGGTGGGCCAGGCGCCGAGAAACTTGCATCTGCCATGGGCATCTTCGGAGGTGCGACGGCGCCGTTCGTCTACAAGTCGGTGGACTGGTGGCGCACCGTGCACCCGAAGACGAGCGTGATGACGACCCTCGGCGAGACCTCTCCCGAGATGTGGTACGTCGTCTGGTTCTGCACGGCGACGATTCTGCTATTCATGGGGCTGCTGCTGGCCGCACGCGTTCGGCTCGAGGAACAACGAGCCGCGCTCGATCAACTGTACCTGGACGCTGAGGATTGATGATGACTCGAGGAATCTGGATCGCACTTGTTTCCTTCGTCCTGCTTGGCGCTCAGCTCTTCGCGCAGCCGCCGCAGGGTGGCGCAGCCGACAGCGGCTTCGTACCGCTCAGCTCCTTGCCACCCGGCGAGGAAATGCCCGCCGCGCCGTTCCTCGTCGGCGCGTACATGTTCTTTCTGCTGCTGATGCTGTTCTACCTGTGGACGATCTGGAATCGTCTGTCGAAGGTCGAGAAGGATATGCAGGAACTCGCGCGGCGTCAGAGCGGGGCGTCTCGGTGACAGCTGGCCATTTCCTCTTCATTCCAGCGGTGATGCTGGTTGGGCTCGTGCTCGGGTGGTTTCTCGGCTCCCGAGCCGCCAAGGATGCCTACTCCGCGGAACTCAGGCGCCGCGAGGAGCGGCTCGCCAAGAAGAGCGGAGCGACGACGAGCGGAACAACGAAGAGCTGACCGCGTTCAGCGCCCCATGGCGAGGCGCCGAACGAGGGGTTCGGGCAGCCCTGCTGCCGCCATCTTGCCTTGCGTAACCTGCACCGGGTACTCGACTCGGTACATCTCCATCTTCTGCGTATCGGCGTCCACGATCGCATAGGCGGCGCGAGGATCTGCATCGCGCGGCTGACCGACTGAACCTGGGTTGACCAGGTACTTCGAGTCTTCTTCGATCGCGAATCCAGCAGGGGAAGGCACGACGAGCCCCAGGGCTCTCCCCGTCACCTTGAAAGCCAGCGCAACGTGGGTGTGGCCGTACAGACACAGCCGCTGGCGAGACGAGTCGATCGCTCGGCGGGCGTCGAGTTCATCGAAGATGTATTCATCCTCGTCGGCTGGCGACCCGTGACAGATCTCGATGCCGCCGTCGACAACGGTCGGTCCTTGCGGCAGTTGAATGAGCCACTGCCGGTGATCGGCCGACAGGGCGTCGAGCGTCCACTGCGCGGCCGTTCGAGCGCTCTGATTGAACCCCTCGGCGAGATGAATGCCGAAGGCGATCTTGTCGTGATTACCTCGCACCATCGCGATGGGCGCCAGGGCAATGACGCGGTCGATGACGGCGTTCGGATCGGGACCATAGCCGACGATGTCGCCGAGCACCACGGTGCGGTCGTAGCCGTGAGTCATGGCGTCTGCGAGGCAGACGTCGAGCGCTTCGAGGTTGGCGTGGAGATCGCTGATGACGAGGTAGCGCATCGGAGTCGAGAAGCAGTCGGCTAAGGATTGAGCCAGTGCATGATTTCTTCGACGATGGCCGGAAGACTGGCGCGCTCGGCATCGACTCTGTAGTGTGCGTCAATATACGCCGTACGCCTCTGCACGAAGAGTCGTTCGAACTCGGCGCGGTCGGCGGCCAGCGGCCGGCGTCCATCTGCTGGTACTCGGGAAATGATCCGATGGATGGGAACGTCGAGCCAGACCGTTGCGCCGTCACCCTTGATCACCGCCCGATTCTGTGGGTCGACGAACGTGCCGCCTCCGGTCGCCACGACGAGGTGACGCGTGGGCACTTGTTCGAGCAGGACGGCGCGCTCCGCGGCGCGGAAGTACGCCTCGCCGTGCTTGGCAAAGATGGCCGATACGGACATCCGCTCGCGTTGTTCCACCATCTCGTCGATGTCCACTGCGCGCCAGCCCAGACGTCTGGCCAAGGCGCGCGCCACTGAGGTCTTTCCGGCTCCCATGAATCCGACCAGGTAGGCCTTGTCGCTGTTCACGCGACGAGCCGCTGGAGCGTGTCGAAGAACTGAGGATACGAAATCACCACGGCATCAGAGCCTTCGATACGCGACGCTCGTTGCGCGGAGAGCGCTGCGACGGCGAAAGCCATGGCCATGCGGTGGTCGCCACCGGCGTCAGCGACGCCCCCGAGGGGTGCTCCCGAGCCGCGGATCGTGAAGCCATCGTCGTGCTCCTCGGCGCTGATCCCGAGACTTCTAAAGCCCGTGACCAGCGTCGTGATGCGATCGCTCTCCTTCACGCGAAGCTCGGTTGCGCCGTGCACCGTCACCTGGCCGGCGTGGGCCGCGAGCGCCGCAATGGCGGGGAGTTCGTCGATGAGCCCTGGCACTTCGTCGGGTGCGATTTCGAGCGTTCCGGTCCGATCGCCCGTGACGATGATGGTGCCGAGTGGTTCACCCGCAGCAACGGAAAGAGGTTCCACGACAACCTGGGCGCCGAAGCGTCGAAGCACCTCGATGAGAGCCGTGCGCGACGGATTCAAGCCGACCTGTTCGATCGTGACCGACGACCCTGGAAGCGACGCAGCGGCCACCATCCAGAATGCCGCCGACGAGAAGTCGCCGGGAACAGGCAAGGTTTGCCCGGCGCCTCGCTGGCCGCCGTCCAACGAAATCGTGAGTCCGTTCACCTTGACGTCGAAGCCAAATGCGGCCAGCGCCCGTTCGGTGTGATCGCGCGTCTGCGCTGGCTCGGTGACGGAGGTCGTGCCGGCCGTATGCAGCCCGGCGAGCAATACCGCGCTCTTGACCTGTGCGCTGGGTACCTTTGGTGTGTACGCAATCGGAGAAAGCCGTGTGCCGCGTACCGTCAACGGTGGATGCCCGTCGACCGAGTCGATTTGTGCACCCATGAGGCCGAGCGGCTCGATCACGCGGCGCATGGGACGTCGAGAGAGCGACTCGTCGCCAATCATCGTGGTCGTGAAGGGCTGCGCGGCAAGTATGCCCGCCATCATCCGCATCGTTGTGCCAGAGTTTCCCGCGTCGAGCGGTGCCTGTGGCGAACTGAAACCGATCAGCCCACGTCCCTCTATGATGACGGTGTGATTCTGTCGCGTGACAACAACGCCCAGTCCAGTCAGACACGCGAGCGTCGACTGGCAGTCGGCGCCTGGAGCATAATTGCTCAATTCGGAACGTCCCACGGACAAGGCCGCCAGCAGTGCGTAGCGGTGTGAGATGGACTTGTCGCCGGGGACGGTGAGCCGACCCTGCACGCGCCTGGCAGGGGCAATGGTCGCGGTCGCAGCCACAGACATTCGACCGATCTTACGACACTCGGCTTGACATCCTGCAATACTTGGGTTGGTATTCAGTTTCGCGTCTATGGCGCACACACATCCGCTGAGCATCCGACTCGACTTCACCAGCGCTTACGAGATGCTCGACACGTTGCAGGCGGTCAGTGACCACATCTGCAAGGAAGTCGGGCTGGACGAGGACGCCATTCACTGGGTCGGCGTCGCGGTGCGCGAATCCGTGGCGAACGCGATCAAACACGGCAACAAGGGCGACCCGGGCAAGAAGGTGTTCGTCGAGTTCGAGAGCAGCGTCGGCCCTGTGCCAGAACTCTCGATTCGGGTGAGAGACCAGGGCGCCGGTTTCGATCCCGAAGATGTGGCAGACCCGCTCGCGCCAGAGAATCTGCTGAAGGGCAGTGGCCGCGGCATCTTCCTGATACGCAGTTTCATGGACGAGGTCGTACTGCAGCGAGCCAGAGAAGGTGGAATGGAAATGCGCATGGTAAAGCGCGTCCAACCCGCAGCCAGCCCCGACCTCACCGCCTGATCCCACCACTAGATGCCACACAATCCGTTGCTATTGACGACTGCGGTCGAGTCAGTGGTCCGCGCCGGCGAGATCATGCTCGAGAAATTTGGTACCGACGTGCGCGTCGACATGAAGGGCGCCATCGACCTGGTCACCGAGGTTGACGTGGCCATCGAACGCGAGTTCAGGGCACGCATCGCCGCACGCTTTCCCGATCACGCGATCCTGGGCGAAGAGATGGGTGGCAGCGCAACTCCTCCGCCAGGCCCATGCTGGGTGTTCGATCCGATCGACGGCACGACGAACTTCGCGCACGGGTTGCCGATCTTCTGCTCGTCGCTCGCCCTCGAGATCGATGGCGTCGCGCAAGTTGCGGCAGTGTACGACCCGACTCGTCGCGAACTCTTCACGGCCGAACGCGGTGACGGTGCATTCCTCAACGGACGCCCCATGCATGTCTCGTCGCCGCCGACACTGCTGGAGTCTGTGCTTGTCACGGGTTTTCCGTACGACGTGCACGCGCGAGTTGCGGAGATCGTGGGACTCTTTGCGGAGTTCGTCGGACGCGCTCGAGCGGTGCGCAGGCTCGGATCCGCGGCAATCGATCTGTGTTACGTCGCGGCCGGACGCCTGGACGGATTCTGGGAGCGCGATCTCAAGCCGTGGGACATCGCAGGCGGCGCACTGCTCGTGACCGAAGCCGGCGGCACTATTACGAACTTTCGCGGCGAGATGTTCCACTCTCGCGGGCGCGATGTTGTCGCGACCAATGGCCGAATCCATCAAGCCATGCTCGACGTCATCGCGGGACACGCCGCCTCGAACGGCTGAGCCACGTCTCGTCCGCCGCGCCTGTCGACGCGACTGGACGCGCTGACATCCTCCGGAGACACTCCGCCTCAGTCCGCCTCAATTCACGCCTGAAAACACGCGGAATCCTGGCATCGCTCCTGCTTTGACGTAATCAGGGCTTCAACTGAGCCACCGTTTTCGCGCAGCGTGCTTGCGCATTGAGGAGCGTCATGCGTCGACTGTCACTTGCCTCGGTCCTGCTTTTTCTCCTTTTAGGCATGCTGGTGCCCGTTTCCGGGTATGCCCAGCAGTCCCTGAATCTCTACGTGGGTGGATTCGTACCCACGAGTGAAGACGCCCGCGACAAGCAGGACGTGCTGTGGAACAACCTCGACTTCCTCGCGTTCAACATCAAAGACTTCAATGGCGGTACGGTGGGCGCCGAGTACCTGGTCGGCCTTGGTGAGAACTTCGAGGGTGGGCTCGGTGTCGGCATCTACAGTCGGAACGTGCCGAGCGTGTATACCGGGTACGTGAACGCCAACGGTTCGGAAATCGAGCAGGATCTGAAGCTTCGGACGGTGCCCTTTACGGCCACTGTCAGGTGGCTGCCGCTCGGGCGCTCGGCGGGATTCGAACCGTACTTTGGTGCGGGCGTCGCCGTCGTGAATTTCAGGTACAGCGAGAGCGGACAGTTCGTCGACTTCACCGACGGCAGCATCTTCCGCGACACCTTTGTGGGCTCGGGCACGGCGACCGGTCCAACAGTGCTCGGCGGCATTCGCGTTCCTGTGGGCGGCTGGGCTCTCGGTGGTGAGATTCGCTGGCAGCGTGCCATCGGCGACCTGCCTGCCGACCAGGCGTTCGCTGGTAGCAAGATCGATCTGGGTGGGTTCAACTACCTGGCGACGTTCAATATCAAGTTCTGAGAGCTCGCTGCAAAATCACCAAAAGCTCTACCACAGAGGACACAGTGCGGAACCGAAAACACGGAGAATACGAGTCAAATGAGCCGTGTCTTCCGTTCGTTTCCGTGACCTCCGTGGTAGTGCTTTAGTTTTGAAACGCACTCCACACTAGGGAGCGCGACGGTACAGCGCGACTCCTGCGGCCTCGCACACGCGCGAGTAGCCGTCGAGAAACTCGGGGCGCTCGCGCGCGATCGTCGCCAGCATGTCGCCGCCTTCCGCTTTCTCCTCGATGAGCATCCAGCCCGCAAACGGCCGCGGCGAGTGCAGGGCGTTCAACCAGATATCGCCGTTCCCTTCGTGCAGGAAGTCTCGAATCGAGAAGCCGGCTCTGGAGAGATCCTGCATGTAATGGCCAAGCGAGCCCATGCTGGCCATCACGCTCTCGCCGGCGTAGTCGCGTTGCAGACACGATGTGACGCCGTCTCGTGCCAGGATGTTCGGGCGGTCCCACTGCGCCTCGGTGACCATGGGCGCATCGAGATTCATGGGTCGAAGTTCGAATCCCGCGACCACGACCAACAGCGCAACCATGGCCACGCGTCCCTTGGCCCACGAGCCTGCCGCGACGCCAGCACAGATGCTTTGCACCGCGATGAGCGGCACCATATAGCGGATGCGGTAGGGGTGCCCGTCGATGAACGCGCTCCAAGGCACGGCTGCCGTGCCGAGTAATGCCAATGGCAGGATGGATGCTGGACGCCGCCTGAAGAACAGCGCGCTTCCGACCAGCACGAGCGCGCCGACGACTGCCGCGGCGAGGACGCCGTTGCCGCTCAGCTCGCGCAGTCCCCACACGATGAGCGACACGGCTTCGAGAGGACGACCCTGCGCCGGATTCTCTGGTACGAAGAATCCGTTTGCGAACCAGTCGCCGACGACCGCCTTGCTGAAGATGCTGAAGCCGATGATGGCCGCCATCGGATAGGTGGCCACCGCAACGATCGCCCGCACGCTCTGAGGCACAGCCACCCCGCGACGCCACAGCACCCACACCGCCGCAATCAATGCTCCGATCGTCACGGGCCAGGCCTCGTACCGCGTGAGG
>JBEBGB010000932.1:0-2004 GCA_040081675.1 Vicinamibacterales bacterium | reverse complement strand
CCGGCCGTCGGCAACAGGCCCGCAGACATCCCGTGGAGTCGACAGTTCAACGATGCGCCGGAACTCTCGCGCATTCGGACCACGTCGGGCATCGTCTCGCTGGAACAGCGGCTTACGTCCAGTTGGCGATTGACCGCTCGCGGCGTGTTCCTGGACAGCCGGACACGCGAGCTGGACATCTGGCCGTACCGCATCGACCTGTTCACCGGTGCCGATTGCATGGCGGCGAGCAACTCGCTGTGCCGTTACTACTATTACAGCCGACCCGATGGCCACGCCACCACGCATCAGGCGACCGTCGATCTGCATGGCACGTTCTCCACCGGCGCCATTCGCCACAAGGTACTCGTAGGCGCCGAATCCTTCGGCACGCAGAAAACCGGCATGACCTATCTCGAACAAATCACGCCGGTGAACATCTTCGCGCCAGTCTTCGGCACCCCGCCGAAGCTGGACACGTCGCTCGCGGCACCCTTCGATTACGAAGACCACAATCGCTGGACGAGTCTCTACGCCCAGGACGTGGTGTCACTCGGCGGCGGTCTGCAGGCTGTGGCCGGCATTCGTTTCGACGCGACCAGTGCCATCTTCGCGCTCACAGGCACCGAGCCGAACGCTCAGTCGTTCACGACGCCTCGCGTGGGTCTGGTGTGGCAAGCGAACACGCGCCAATCGCTCTACGCCCAGTACCAGGATGCTGTCGATGCCAACAACGGTCGCGACCCGGCGTCTGGCAAGGAACTCGATGCCGAGCGGTCACGGCAGGTGGAAGTCGGATACAAGGCCACCGCGCTCGACGGCGGCCTCAACGCCACGGTAGCGGTCTATCAGCTCGTGAAGAGAAATCGTGCCGACTACTCGCTCTACCCCAGCGTACAAACCATCGGCGAAGCCCGCTCGCGCGGACTCGAAGTGGATGTCCTCGGGCGGGTCACGCGTCGTCTGTCGGCCATGGCGTCCTACGCCCTGACTGATGGGAAGGTCACGAAGGACCCGGTCTACGGCGGACTGCTGCTGCCAAATGCTCCGCGGCACGGCGGGAGCCTGTGGACGCGACTGGCGCTGAACGAGCGCTGGTCCGCCGGCGGAGGACTTTTCGTGCAGGGGATTCGGCAAGGCGACTTCCTGAACAGTTTCCAGCTACCGGCGTACGGCCGCGTCGACGCGATGCTGTCGTATGCGTTTCCTGCCGGCGTGTGGCACGGAGCCGCGCAGTTGAACGTCAACAACGTGCTCGATACGCGCTACTACTCCGGCAGCCATCCCATCGTCCAGGACTGGATTCAGCCTGGCGCACCTCGTACGGTATCAATCACATTCCGCCTGGAGCGCTGACAGGGAGGCGACGAGCCACCGCGGAAAGATTGGCGGCTGGTAGACCGGCCGACCACCAGAACGATGGCCGGCCCGGAAGAGTGGTCGCGCGGATGAGGGGTGACCGTCCTTCTTGCCGAAGAGTGTGCCTCTCCGGCGAACGAAGGAGGAATGCGGCATGTTGTCGCACCTGCTCAATGCCAGCGTGACAGCCAATGATGCCTGCGACATCTTGCCGCACTCCGGCGACTCGAGATCGTCACTAGACTGACCGACACGTTGTGTCCATTCATCATGGTGATTCAGCCCTTCGTGTGAAATCGTTTGCCGCTGTACTCACGTTGGTGTGCGGCCTCGCCGGGGCGACCGCCTCCGCCGATCCCGTGCGCATCGTCGTCCTCTCCCGCTACTCGGAGGCCGTGGCGTCTGCGGCCGAGCAATTCGAGGCGCGCAACGGAAAGGGACTGATCCAGCTCGAACTCGCCGAATCAGCGATCGAACCCACGAAGGTCCGCCAGGCAGACGTCGTGTTCGTGCACTACATGTCGGCGACGGTCTTCGCCCGCCTCGCCCCGGAGCTGAAGGCCGCCGCGGCGCGAGGCGCCGTGGCACTCGCCGTCCCGAGCGACAACATGGAGCGCCAGTGGGGCGTCAAGGCTGACACCGCCTTGTATCCAAAGGCCGAAGCCT
>JBEBGB010000931.1:0-2004 GCA_040081675.1 Vicinamibacterales bacterium | reverse complement strand
AAGAGCGGCTACCTCCGGCGCGCCGGATTTGAGCTGCAGAACTGGCCTGACCTGCGCTCTGGGATCAAGCAACTGGCTGACGCAGTCGATGCGGTCGAGGATGGTTCGAATGAATATGGCACGTTCTATCGCGTCGAGGGCATACTCGAGGGCGCGACGGGGAAGGTGCCAGTAATGTCTCTTCCACTCTATGATCGTGTTGCACTTCGGACCTCGTTTCCAGAGTACGCACTTCGCGCCGGCGACGTCGCGACGCTAGTCGATTTTGTCGAACACCCTTCTTCGGGTCCTCGAGGATGCGTGCTGGAACTCTTTAACGCACTTGGCGAGTCGATCGCCGTTGTCACAGTGCCTGAAGACGCCATCGAGCCGCTGCGCGCAGATGAGGTCCTGGCGGTCCGTCCGGTGGCAGCGGCGAGATGAGGCGCTAAGGGCCTGTCGAGCCGATACAGCTCGCTTCGCCTTGCACCATCTGTGGCAGTTCGGCACCATCGAGGCGGCCTGCCCGTAACCGCTGCGTGCCTTTGAACATGTTCAGGATCTGGTCAATCAGTCGACCGTCCGCCCGGAAGTTCGTCGACCGCAGACGATCGAGCGCCGCCGCGAGATCGGCAAGTCCGTGCTCGGCGGCGTCAGCCAGAACGCGCAGCGTTCCCAGCACGTGGCAGTTCAACGCCTCCGCTTCGCGGCGCCCGTCCCGGTCGTCCATAAGCAACGCGTCAGCCCTGATCTCCACCGCGAGGGCGATGGCTTCACGCTCCCCGTCGTCGATCACACCGCCGAGCTGAACGAGCACCTCCCGTGGGGTCTGAACGCGCAGCCACGCAGGCTTGTTCGCGAACCATGTTCGGACTTCCGCCGGCGTCCGGTCGGCGGTCAGTTCACGGACGACGGCCGGAGGAACGATCACGTCGCCGTACAGGGCCGGCAGCACATGGACGTGCTCGATCAGGATCAGGTAGCGAAGCGGGCTGGTGTCGGCGACGACGAGCACGCGCGCGGCCGGTCAGGATTCCGTGGAGGTCTGCGTTTCTTCCTGTCGCTTTCGCCAGAGCCTTGCGCTCGTCTCGGCTTCACGGTCGAAGTCGTCGATCGTGTAGTCGAGCGGGACGCCGTGGTGCTTCAGGAATCCGTCGAGCTCGTACCGCGAAGGGATGTTCAAGAGGGTCCGCAGCTGAAGGCCGGTGATCCGGTTCATCCGGTACGCATCGATAGCGACGGCCTCCAACGCGGCCCTGGACAGATCCTGCCCCTTGTCAGCAAGCTGCTGAACAAGATCGTCCGGAATATCCAGCGAGATCCTCACCATGCCAGTATAGGGCAAGAGGCCAACGACGGACGAAGCCGCGCGACGCCGAGCGCGCCGCCTCGCGCTGCTCCCCGTTCTCATGTGAGAGTGAGGCTGCCAGCTGTTCTACTTTCTGACGGTAGACGGTCGCCAAGTGCGGATGGAGCGCCGGTGCAGCGCTGGACTTTCAGGCCTTCAGCCATTTCGACTTCGTGCCCGGAGAGAAGGTGGTCGGCTTCGAAGACTTCTCCACGGACGCGATTGGCTTTCGGCCACTCAGCTCCTCATCGCAGGAGTATCATGCGCCGACAGGCGCTCGCGGCGATGTGCAGCTGGGAGCGAGCGTCGGAACTGTCCAAGAGGTGCTCCATGCGGATTCCTCCTCGCCGGTTTTTGCGATTGCTGGTCTTGGCGTTTGCGCCCGTGGTACTGCCGGTAGTCGCCGAACGCGCGGTGTTGGCGGGTCAGAGCTGTGCATTTCGCGCCGCCACGGCTGAAGAACAGAAGTTCTACGCCGACGCCTACGCCCAATTTCAGAAGTTCGCACCCCCGGCGCCGGCCGGCTGGACGGCCACGGACGAACTCCCGAACCGCGCCTCAGATGGCGTTGCGAAGGAAGTGTGCGCGGCGCCTGGCAAGAGTGTCTTCTACGCGTC
Organism: Vicinamibacterales bacterium; assembly: GCA_040081675.1. Taxonomy (GTDB): domain Bacteria; phylum Acidobacteriota; class Vicinamibacteria; order Vicinamibacterales; family CAVVIG01; genus CAVVIG01. Next base: position 60 of record JBEBGB010000931.1, on the reverse strand, counting down.
ATTCAGCCGCAGCTACAGTGTCCCCGCGCAGGTGCTTCGTGCCCGCGAAGAGGAGCTGCT
>JBEBGB010000930.1:0-2005 GCA_040081675.1 Vicinamibacterales bacterium | reverse complement strand
CTGCGCGCCGATCACGGCAAGGACCTGGTGAGACTCGACGGCGACGACTACGCGCGCGTCACGTCCGCGTCGCTCGGTTTCAACAGAGGTCCGCGGATCGCCGTGATCTACGCGTCCGGCGCGATCGTGGACGGGCGTGGAGGCAACGACCCACTGAACGGCGCGTCGATTGGATCTGACACGCTCGTCGACGCCATCCGCGCAGCGAGAAAGGACTCGTCGGTGCGAGCCATCGTGCTTCGCATCGACAGCCCCGGCGGTTCCGCCAGCGCGTCTGACGCCATCTGGCGCGAGTTGATGCTCGCGAAACAGGAGAAGCCCGAGCGTCCGCTCGTTGTTTCGATGTCGGATCTGGCGGCATCGGGCGGCTACTACATCGCCATGCCGGCCGAGGCCATCGTGGCGCAGCCCTCCACGCTGACCGGATCGATTGGTATCTTCGGAGGCAAGCTCGTGATGGGCGGCGCCTACGAAAAGCTGGGCGCGCATATCGAATCAACCAGCATCGGTCGCAACGCCGAGATGGGTTCGCCGGCGCGCCCGTTCAACGCCTCGGAGCTTCAGAAGATCGAAGGCGGGTTGCGCGCGTTCTACACCGACTTCGTGCGCAAAGCGGCCGAGTCGCGCCACACGACGCCGGACCAGATCGACCGACTGGCGCAAGGCCGCGTGTGGACCGGCAAACAAGCGAAGGACAACGGCCTAGTCGACGAACTGGGCGGGCTCGATCGCGCGGTTGCGATTGCCAAGGAGCGCGCAAAGATTTCGGCCGACAGAGACGTGGAACTCGTCACCTATCCGCCGCCCAAGTCGTTCTTCGAGCTGGTTCGAGACGTCTCCTCGGGAAACACGGAAGCCGCAGCGTCGGCGTGGATGGCATCGCACCTCTCGGCAGAGGAGCGGACCGCGCTCGCCGCTCTTCGCGGCGCGTCGACCATGTATCGCAGGGGAGATCTACTCGCGCTGATGCCGTTTACCTACGTTCGCTGACGCTCGCCCACGAACATCGGGGCTCGCGGACGCCTCACAACCAGGCGATGGGCGGTAGGCGGTGGGCGATTGGCCTTGCCAACGGCACCAACACTAACGACCCAGCATCAGGGTTCTCAACAGGCAGGGGATGGGCAATCGGCGGTGGGCTATAGCCACTAAACGCTGCCAACCTTCACGAACGACACCAGCACGACGTAACTTCAGTTGGCTGGCAAAGGACAAAGGGCACGAGGGATGTGAATCCCGCGTGCCCTGCAGCGTGAGCAACTGATCGCGCCTACCGCCTACCGCCTACCGCCTACCGCCAGCGCCGATCGCCGCGAAGCAACCGCGCCCAGAGCCTATCGCCCATAGCCCAGCGCCTATGGCCTCTTGCTCGTGCTATCCGATCGCTCTGGCGAGCGCCTCGCGGTTCAGGTCGATCTTCATCTTCTGCTTCGCCTTCACCATGTAGGCGCTGAAGAAGCGGTTGCGGCGGTCGTCGAGCACTTCGTTGCGGAACGTGTCCTTGTTCGAGCTGAAGTCCGTGTCGGTCGTTGCCGACTTCTCCACGACCTTGACGACGGCGGCGCCGTTGGTGGTGGTGAGCACATCGCTGACCGCACCCTGCGGCAGCTTGAACACGGCGTCCATCACGTCCGGCGCTGCGCCAAGATCAGGCAGCGGAGCATCGCGAGTGACGAGCTCCGTTGTCTTCGGTTCGACATGAGCCGCCTTGGCCGCCTTGTCGAAATCGGCCGCGCCCTTCAGTTGCGCCGCCGCCTCCGTGGCCTTCTGCTTCGCCATGTCGACCGCGCGCTGCTTGAGGACAACTTCCTTGACCTTGTCCTTCACTTCGTCGAGTTTCGGAATGTACGAGTCCTGCTTCGCCGTAACGGTCTCGAACACGAAGCCGCGGCTTGCTCGCAGTGCTGTCGACACCTCGCCGTCGGCCAGCGTGAACGCGCGCGCGCTCATCTCGGGCGCCGAGCCGACGCTCAGAATCGGTTCGTCTTTCGCGAAGAACCCGGTC
>JBEBGB010000929.1:0-2006 GCA_040081675.1 Vicinamibacterales bacterium | reverse complement strand
GCTTCACACGCACGAGGTCACAGGTTCGAGTCCTGTAGCGCCCACCACTTAAACACTTCCACCGTAAAAACTTACGCGTCTCTGTACGGAGCTGTCTTTCGCCGTGATTCGCCCCGTGTGCCACGCTTTCTCGGCGGCGACGGGTTCCTCGGCTCAGTGGCTCGCCCTACACCGTTTCGCAATCGCCGTCAGCCTGCGAAGGGGTTCTCGTCGGCGCTCGGTCCGTAGATTGACGGGACGGGCACATCCAACTCGCGCAAGTACACCGACAGTTGGCCGCGGTGGTGGTACCAGTGGTTCAGCATGAGCGACCGGATCACGGCGAGTCGTGGCATGGACATGAGCGTCTTGTCACCGGCCGTTAAGGTCCACACCGACATGATCGTCGCATCGTCAAGCCCGCGCAGGACCTCGTTCGCCTTCTCCAAACTCTGATCGAGGGTTGACAACACTTCCCCGGTTGACATGGCCGCCTCCTGTCTGAACTCACTCGGCAGTTCCAGCGAGGGGGCTGCCACGAACCCAGCGATGACGCCAGGCAGCTGCGCGATATGCAGGGCAAGTTGGCCGAGGGTCATGGACTTCGGGTGCGGCTGCCAGGCGAGTCTGTCGGTCGGCACGCGTTCCAGGGCTCGTCTTGTGGACTGGGCCTCCCGATCGAGTTCCATCAGAATCGAATCCACGATCCGCATGACACGCTCCTTTGTGGCGACACGAAGAAAGAATCGAAGACTCCATACCTCAGGCGGACACTGGCCCAAGATGGTGATCGATGAAGTCCGTTAACTCCTCGATCGAGTGGTACGCGAATGTCGTGCACGTGTGTCCGACCCGGGCTTTGTGCTACCTTCCCCGCCTGGAGCCTATCGATGAAGATACACACCCGCCTCGCCGGGGCCGTCGCGCTCGCCGTGGTGTTTGGAGTCGCGGCGCTGCCCGCACAGTCTCCCCGCACGCGCGTCGACCTGTCGAAGCTCGGACCACAGGTCGGCGAGCGAGTCCCGGATTTCAGCCTGAAAGATGCCACCGGTAAGGAGTGGACGCTGCAGTCCATCATGGGCCCCAAGGGTGCCATGCTGGTCTTCTTCCGCTCCGCCGACTGGTGACCGTACTGCAAAACGCAGCTCGTCGAGCTGCAAGGACGCGTCAAAGAACTGCGGGACAAGGGGCTGGGTTTGGCGGCCATCAGCTACGACCCACCAGAAATTCTTGCGAGTTTCAGCCGGCAGCGCGGCATCACCTTTCCGCTGCTGTCCGATGTGGGATCGGCCACGATCACGCGGTACGGCATTCTGAACAAGGTTGCTGAGGAAGCGGTCGGTCCAAACGCGAAGGATCCGGAGGTCGCGGCCGACATCAAGAAGTACGTGTCGGTGGTCGGCGCGAACGCGCGAATGGTCGGCATCGCTTTCCCTGGTACGTTCATCCTCGACAAGAGCGGTCGGGTGCAGTCGCGCTTCTTCGAGGACTTCTACATCGAACGCAACACCGTGTCGAGCATCATGCTGCGTGTCGGAGGGAAGGGCGACGCGGTGGCCGGGTCGCAGGTGTCAACGCCGCATCTGGAAGTCCGCACTTACCCAAGCGAGGCCGCGATCGCTCCGGGCAACCGATTCTCGATAGGTGTCGACGTCACGCCGAAGCGAGGCATGCACGTGTACGCGCCTGGCGCGTCTGGCTACCGCGTGGTCGGCGTGTCGATCACGCCGCAGCCGTTTGTCCGGGCGCTTCCGACCAAGTACCCGCCCTCGGAGACCTACGTGTTCAAGCCGCTGAAGGAGCGCGTCCAGGTGTATCAGAAGCCATTCACGCTGGTGCAAGAGATCATCGTGGAGGGGCAGCCAGAGGCGCAGGCCGCGTTGCGTGGTAAAGAGAGCCTCACGCTCACAGGCTCGCTCGAGTACCAGGCGTGCGACGACAAGGTCTGCTTCAACCCGACGTCCGTGCCGATGTCGTGGACGATTCCGCTGCGCTCGATAATCACCGAACGCCCGCCGCGACCCTAG
>JBEBGB010000013.1:0-27962 GCA_040081675.1 Vicinamibacterales bacterium | reverse complement strand
ATAGGTTTTGGCCATCGCCGGCAGTGTAGTACATCTGTGGCACCGGCGCGCAGCGCAACGCTTCAAATGTCACCGGCGATTACTCGGACACGCTCCTAGCCCGGATCCTCGGCGTGATGCTGAAGTTGGATTTCCAGCGCGCCGTGCTTCAGCGAATCCCGCAGATATCAGCCCACCCTCAGCGCATCTGGCGGGATCTGCTGTTCGTCTGCGACGAGTACCACGCCTTCGCCACGGTCGGTGAAACCGATCCGACTGGCGACGAGCGTACGTTCGCGCTCTCTCGCCAGGCCCGGTTGATTCCCATCGTGGCCACGCAGAGCATCAGCTCGATCCGGTCGGCCCTCCCCGGTGACGAGAGCTGGCGCACGCTCCTTCAGTGCTTCCGCACAAAGATATTCTTGGCCACGAGCGACGAGTTCACCGCGCGAGCGGCCGCCGAGCTCTGCGGCCGACGCGATCGGTTGAAGGCGCACTACAGCGTCTCTGAGTCAGGGCGCGACGCGCACATTTCTCTCCTGACCGGGCGTCCGACGTCCGCACGCCAGTCGCTGAGTGCGAGTAAGAGCTACGCACCGCAAAACGAATACATCTTTGCGCCGCGCGAATTCACCCAGCTCCAGAACGCGCAGGCCATCGTGCTGCCGTACGACGGCTTCAACCCGCTCCCGCCGCAGTACTGCTACTTGAAGCCGCACTACCTGGACGTTCAGACCAGCTATTTTGATCACCTGGAAAAGGGCGCGATATGAGCAGCTTGGACCGCATCCTGCCGTTCCTGAGGCCTATCGAGGATCTCCTGGTCGATCCCGAGGTCACGGAGGTAATGGTGAACGCCGGAGGGCGACGCGTGTTCGTGGAACGATGCGGGTGCATCGAGGCGGTACCCGACCGCACTCTGGAGGTCAGGAATCTCACCGTCGCCATCAAGAACATCGCGCGCGCGTGCGGCGACGAGATCTCCGAGCGTCAGCCGATGCTCGACGCGCGCCTGGAGGACGGCTCTCGCGTCGCCGCGATGTTCCCGCCCTGTGCCGTGGATGGGCCGACCCTCACCGTCCGGAAGTTCACGCAGCGGTACACGTTGGACGACCTTGTCGCCGTCGGGACGTTGACGGAAGCGCTGGCCGAGGCGCTGCGCGCCGCTGTGGGTGCCAGGCACAACATCCTCATCTCTGGCGGGACGGGCACGGGCAAGACCACGCTGCTGAACGCGATCGCGCAGACGATTCCGCCCGAGGACCGGATTGTCCTGATTGAAGAGACCTCCGAGATCTGTATCGACAAGCCGAATCTGGTCCGGTTCGAGGCGCGCAGGGCCCAGGCGCCACTCGGTCAGGAAGAGCCGATGCCGGCCGTGACCATTGCCGACCTGGTGAGAGCCACGTTGCGGCATCGGCCGGATCGGATTCTCGTGGGCGAGGTCCGTGGTCCGGAGGCGTTCGACCTCCTCCAGGCGCTGAATACTGGGCACCTCGGGAGCCTAACGACCATCCATGCGAACGACGCCGAGCAGGCCCTCACGAGGCTCGCCCACTGTGTGCTCACTGCGAATGTGGGCTTGCCACACCGGAGCACGCGCGAGGCCATCACGCTCGCGATTCAGTTGGTGGTCCACCTAGCTCGGCTGGGCGCTCGGCGAGCCGTGACAGACGTGGTGCGCGTACGGGGTTACGATGCGCAGAGTGATCGGTTCGTCGTCGAACCTTGGTGTCCGGAACCTGTGGTTCCGGAAGGAGCGACTGTATGACCGCACCCACGAAGCTCGCGATCGCGCTTCTCGTCGCCGGGTCGCTCACCGGCTGCGGCAGTGAGTCGACACCGACTACCCCGTCCGCACCGACGTCGTTCCTGACCGGTACGTGGCGCGGGACCGTGACGATTCAGGTCAACCCTGGCGACCCGAATCCACCGCCGCCGTCGAGCGGCGACATGACGTGGACGTTCGAGGTCGTGCCTCAGACGAACATGCAATCGCTGCGGGCCACGATCCGATCGACGCACCCGTGGCTGACGATCGACACGACCGGTTCAACGGCGCTGTCGCCGGGAAATGGCCCACCCACGCAAATCAGTACCCAAGGTGAGTTCAACTCGCCGCGCGGTTGCCGGGGAACGTTCGGGAGCGTCGGTGCGGCGGATGCGACGCGGATCGAGGCGAACTTCACGGGCACCGACTGTCAGCAGGCGACGTTCACGGGCCGTGTGGTGCTCACGAAGGGATAGGGATCAGCCACCGTCACGGCGCTCCTCGATCGGCTGTCGCATCACACGCACGCCCTCGAGTGTGGACCGCGCAGCTGGCAGACGAAAATGCAGGGGAGATGCGCCCAGATGTGAGTGTGAGACCGAACTCACTCGGTCTCGGACGCTACGCCCGTGGTGGCCGTCGTGACATGTCGATCAATGGCCGGTTCTGAACTGTCCACGGAGGCCGGATCGGCCAGATGGGGGCATGGCGTGCTGCCTGGATGGGACCGCTCCTGACGACGATGCGCGTCGACTACAATCAGCGCCGCGTGACCGATGGCCAAGCAGCTAGCTAGCTAAATTTAGTAGGGTAGGGATCACTAAGGGATCACTTGCGCCCGCCTTTTGATGCTGATGGGAACGCGAATCGCAGTCTGGAAGGCCGGTGACACAGCCGCTGTTCCGGGCGGAGTCTTGGCGGCGCATTTTCCCTGGCATCGAGACCGGCACCCGGCATACTGTTCAGCTTTCTTATTCCGCTGCACGATGACCAGGCCACGGTGCCAATCAGGTGGAACGGAAGCGCAGGTTACGGTCGCAGGGGCGGGAAACGTCACTTGCGCATCGCCGCACAGTTGGTTCACGTGCTGCAAGGGCGTTGAATCACCGGCGGTGCTAGATCGCCCATCGGTCGCGCATCGAAGGAGATCACGATGGCCACAGATTTGAAATGCCCTCAATGTGGAGGCAATGGCAAGTGCCCGGAGTGCCAAGGGAAAGGTATCAAGAACCTCAAGCAGTGTATGTATTGCGATGGAGGCGGCCGTTGCTCTCGATGCCACGGCAAAGGAATCGAGCCATCGCGCTAAGCAAGGGTGACGCGATGGACTCATTAGGTCCCTGTCCAAGATGTGACAGAACCGAAGGTACCTACTATCGGTGCAAGACTCCGGGATGCGACGACAAGGGATGCTTCAAGGGTCGGTTCCTCAGTGGTGAGGGCTGCTGGAAGGGATCATCCTGTCCAAAATGCGGCGAGCCTGGCACCTATGAAGCCATCGGCTACTTGAGCGAGAAGTAGCTACCAAAGCACCTAAGAAGTGTTGGCTGATCGGTCGGCTGCGAGGCGGGAATCTTGGGGGGATGTCCAGTGGGCTTCTTCGACAGACGGTTCGAGACGAATCAGCATGCGGCGCCGGTGTCGCCCGGCCCGTCGCAGGCCCCCGCGGATATGCCTGAGCGTTTATGAAGAGGGAGTTGGGCAGATAGTCCGCGGTCAGGCGCGGGAGGGTCTGTAGCGGCTTGTCGACGCCGTGACAATCGATCCGCAGTGTGTCGCCCGATATCGCGCTTGCGTCGGCCTTCTGACAGTTTCCAGTTCAGCGGCACCAAATACTTGCGGCTTCAGCAAATGGAACCACAGTTAATCACAGCCCTGACGACGATTGGCGTAATGGCGTTCGGGGGGTGGGTGATGCTCCGCGGGGGCCGAGGCCGTGCACGAGCCGCCACTCCGCCGGAACTTCCACGCCGATTTGAACACGCCGTAACGATGACTCTCGTCGCAGCCGTAGCCTTCCAGTTCTTCGCGGGGCGGGTGCCGAATGGGACGCTTCCGACTTCGACGACCTTCATCGGGGCAGGGGTGGTCGTGATCCTCGTAGCAATTGTTCCTGCAACAAGGCTCTTGATCTCAATTGCCGCACTCGGAATCTTCCTGATCGACAACTTCGCCGTGCTCGGACCTAGGGGCATCGCATTTTTCGGGTTCCTACTTCTATGGTCCGTAGCGGTTCATCTGGTCTTGGGGCGATAGGGCAATTGAAGCAGGGCCCATTCCAACCCCAGTTGCTTGCGGTGTTCGCACCTTCGGGATCGAGGTTATGACGGATCGAAACCAGCACGTGAAGACTCGTATGGACTCGGCTGAGCAGAACCGCTTGGCTGAACGCGTCCCCGCGGTGACGTCGGCGCTGGAATGCCGAGCGTGCGGGCATGAGAATCCTGATTCGGCTCGATTCTGCGAGGCATGTGGCTCGTCGACTAGTGCCGCATGTCCTCGGTGCCATAAGCCACCCTTGCCAGGCGCAGACATCTGCGAGTCCTGCGGCCTGTGGTTGCTAGTTGGGCAATGCCCCTTCTGTACCCAGCCAGTTGGCGTCGATCAGACCTATTGCGGACACTGCGGAAACGAGGCGGCCGGGATTTCTTGCTCTGCCTGCGGGCAACGCAGCCCATTCGATTTCTGCCCAAATTGTGCTAAGCCACTCTCACGGCAAGCTCAGGAATTGATCAACGCGGCTTCGAGTGACCCGTCGCAACATGCCTTGGCCTCGTTGGTCGAAGAGTTGCACACCGTCCACGCCATTCCATCCTCACACGAATTTCTGCCGCCGGCCGTTCTGCCGCGGCAAGCCTCGGCCGATGAGGTCCGACAGATGAAAGCCGCTCGGCAGGCAGCGGCACGGGTGACTCAGGCTCCGACTCACAGACCGCCTGCGGACTCCCTCTTTACAGATGACCAGAGGCAGGGGATCGGCCGTTTAGCTGACCAGGTCACGGCAGAGCAAGCACGGCTCAAACTCGAGGAGGAGCGTCGCCGCCAAGAGGTGAGACGACAGCAAGAAGAGGCTGAACGAAAGCGCCGAGAGCAGGAGGAGGAACGACAAAGCCTCGTAGACAAGATCAACCAGGCTTTAAGCGCGTCTCGGGGCAAGACCTTCGCGTCCCACCAAGAGGCTCGGCGCTACTTCATGAGCGTCGTGGCGGGCTTACCTGACGAACTAGTCCGCAGCCTCACGAGCGGTGGCATCCGATGGCGATGTAACGCGTATGGGAACGAGCACAGTTCGCCAGCAGGATGTGCCGCCCCCGCTCAAGGCGGCGTATGGCTCCTTCACTGATCGGCCTACACCGATGACGTCTACCTGCCCAGCATGCTCAACCCCTAATCGAGACCACGCTCGGTTCTGCAAACGCTGCGGAGGCATGCTCTCGGCCCCGCCGGGCGACCCGATGGATGGGCTTGTGGGAATGAAAGACGTCCGTCAGAGCGTCGCCCGATTGGATCTGGCCATGCAGGCCCCCCAGAGAAGCGGCTTGGTATACGGCGACCGCCTGCACGCCATTCTGATGGGAAGCGCCGGCACCGGAAAGACACGACTGCTGCAGGCCCTTTCCTGGCTCTACCACGAACGCGGCGTTACCAAAGGAAGGGCGCCGATCATTTGCGATGCCGTCGATTTCGCTGATTTTTCCAAGAACTTCCGGGACAATTTCAGGAAAGCCAAAGGGTACGTGCTCGCGATCGAGAACGTCCACAAGTTGCTGCCGTCAGGCCAGCTAACGCAGGTTGAACCCATCGGTCACCTGATCGCAGAGATGTCCAAGCCTGGCAACAAGCTGGACCCAATTGTGGTCCTCTCGGGGCATCCGAAAGGGCTCAGAGAATTCCTCGACGCCAATCAAGACGCCAGAAGTCACTTTCCTCACGTTTTCGCACTGTCGGATCTGTCGGCAGGTGAACTAGCTGAACTCACGGAATCGGAATTGCTGAAGACTGGGTTTTCAGTTTCTGCTGCTGCCAAGGACAAGCTGACTCGCGTTTTCAGACTCTTCCTGAAGAACAGCCGAACGCCGGGAGTCGAGCCTGAGGCGCGCAATGCATGGGCCGCCCTGAAGATGGCTGAGATGGTCAGGCTGGACTATTTCGTCAAGAGCCAAGGCGCACCGACAACGCCACAGGCGATCTCGGAAGATGAGATCCTGCTCCCCACTGACGATGACGTACCGCTGGAACAAGTACTTAGCGAATTGGATTCGCTCATTGGAATGGCCACTCTCAAGGCAGCCGTTCGAAGCCTGGTCGGAGAGGTGGCTGTGCAGAAGCGACGCCTGCAGGCCGGCACTGGCACGAACAAGCCGATCGCTTTTCATATTGTCTTGACCGGAAACCCCGGAACGGGAAAGACGACTGTCGCTAGGATCTTGGGGCGACTGCTGAGGGCGATAGGTGTGCTTGAACTCGGGCATGTTGTTGAGGTCGACCGCGCCAAGATGGTCGCCGCGTATGTCGGACAAACAGCGATACAGGTTAATGACCTCTGCGATCGGTCGCTCGGCGGCGTCCTGTTCGTCGACGAGGCGTACACCCTCAAGCACGGAGACGACGATTCTTTCGGCCAAGAGGCGATCGACTCCCTATTGAAGCGAATGGAGGACGACCGAGGGAAGCTTGTCGTGGTTATTGCCGGCTATCCAAAGGAGATCCTGGCCCTGCTCAACTCGAACCCTGGATTGCAGCGGCGCTTCGATCCGCGCTACCGGTTTCACTTGGACGACTATTCTCCGAGTGACCTGCTGGCGATCTTCAGCGGCATGGCTGCCGCTGAAGGCTTTCGCCTCGATGATGATGTCGAGGGCCTGGCGCTCAAACACTTTGAACGCAGGTGCGCCCAGAAAGACAAGACCTTCGGCAACGGCGGTGAAGCGAGGACTCTGCTTGACGCTTGCCGCTCACTGCACTCGCGGCGCCTAGCCAAGCAGAATCCGCCGGCTGGTGGTCACGATGACGATCTAGACGTGATCCGGGGCTGCGATGTCCCGGCCATCGCCTCCCCGGCGACTGATCTTTCGCAGGTGCTGAGCGAAATCAATAAGTTGATCGGCCTCGGCTCTGTAAAACGCGAGCTGCGGAGCCTGATCGCCTACACCCAGGCCGAACAACTGCGCGCCGAGCGCGGAGGTCGCCAGACGCAGCTGACCCTGCATTTTGTCTTCCGGGGCAATCCTGGAACTGGCAAGACGACTGTCGCGCGGATAATCGCTCAAGCGTTCAAGGCTCTCGGCTTGCTGTCGGTTGGATCACTCACCGAGGTGGGTAGGGCCGGCCTTGTGGGAAATCATGTCGGGGACACGGCTCTGAAGGTCAACTCGGCAGTGGACGGCGCGCTTGGAGGCGTCCTCTTCGTAGACGAGGCGTATTCGCTGTTGGGCGACTCGTTCGGAACAGAAGCTATTACGACCCTCATGCAGCGAATGGAGAACGACCGAGGCAAGTTGATCGTTGTCGTGGCTGGTTACTCCGACGACATGGACAGGTTCCTCGACTCCAATCCGGGTCTGCGGTCTCGATTCACCAAATCGATCGAGTTCACCGACTACGAGCCAGACGAGTTGGCCGCAATGTTTCGAGATCTTGTGTCGGAGAAGGGAATGATCCTAGATCCGTCGGCGGACCGGCACGCGACGGAGTTGTTCCGACAGATGTACCTCAGTCGGGACGGCGCATTTGGAAACGGCAGGACCGTGAGAACTGTATTTGAGACGGCCATCCAGAATCAAGCCGCGCGTACCGCTCCTCCGTTTGCGGCGGGACGAATGTCCGGAGACGAGTTCGACACAATCCTTGCTGCGGACATAACTCCGCAAGGGTGAACCACAACACATGCAGTGCGCATCGTGCAGCGAACTCATTGATGACGACTCGTTCTTCTGCGACTTGTGCGGAAGAGAGGTCATACTCTGCCCGTCGTGCAATGTTCCTGTAACTGGGAAGTGGTGCACCCGCTGCGGTGCGCAGGGCATTGCCGCAGCGGCCAAGCATGATCCGCGAACTTCCAGCCCGCCCGTCGCGACGGTCCCGCAGGCCAGCGTTCGCCAAGTGGTGGCTACAATTGTCAGCCCGTCGGCGCGGCCGACGCTCCGCCTCCGGAATCGGACTCTCAGTCTCGAACTCGACATTGCGGATGGGGCGGTGCTCGGACGAAGCGCCAGTCATTCAGGAGCTTTCGCAGCCTTCGGTGATGTGTCGGGGCAGCACTGTTCGTTTCGCTACGACGGAAGGTCTGGCTGGAGCGTGACTGATGTGGGATCCTCAAACGGGACCCGCTATAACGGTCACCCGATAGCTGTGCATGCGACCCAGCGCCTTGAGGATGGGTCATTTCTACAGATCGCCTCCCTAGAGTTTTTTGTCAGTATCGGCTCGAAGTGACTGGACTGGCCTTATGAAGTGGCGCGTAGCGGCCGTGTGTCACGTCGGAAACGCTCGTCCTAACAATGAGGATATGGTCCTAGTCGGCGAGAAGGTCTTCCGAGACGACCGTGTCCAGGGCGCAATTGAGCTTCCAGCCGAGCGCCCCTATGGGGTGGCCATCGCTGACGGGATGGGAGGCGCAAATGCGGGAGAAATTGCCAGCGAACTCGTGCTTGAACAACTTCGCGAGGGCCTCGCGACTGTGAAGGCCGGGTTGGATGACGACGCGCTTGCCACAGAGCTCAGAACTCTGTGCTTAGGCATTCATGGCAGGGTCGTCGAAGAGGGCGTGGCGGACTCTACGAAGGTTGGGATGGGCGCGACCCTCGTTGCTTTGGTTCACTATCAGGCTCGCGTGTTCTTTCTCGCGGCCGGCGACAGTCGACTCTATCGATACCGGGGCGGAACGTTGAAGCAGATCTCCAAGGACCACTCCCTGCGTGCGGCCCTTGGCAGTTCAGATGTTCCTGGCAACATCGTCTTGAACTCTTTCGGCGGTGGCAGTAGCTTCTCGATTGACTTCGGACCAGCGGCTAGGAGGGTGCTTGTTGACGACGTGTTCCTTCTCACATCCGACGGCCTCTCTGACGTGGTGCCGGAGGCCGACATTGAAACCATTCTCGCTACGAGCGACCCTGAAGAGGGTCTCTTGGCGGCTGCCTTGAACCAGGGCGGTCAGGACAACATCTCCTATGCGCTCGTCGAGGTTCTGTCGGTCGACGAAGACCGAGGGCGGTAGTCAAAATGGCTGACGCGACTTCACCACCACCTGACGGCGAGGACGACCGGGCGCAACCGGGCGCGAGCCGCGGCGGTCGTCCGACGGTCCCGGCCGGGTTCCCGTCGGGGCCTGGTGGCACCAGGCACGGCAATAGCCCCACGATCGGGTCGGGGTTTGGACCCGGGCCGTCCGGCACCGCGCACAGCACTGGACCCAAGATCGCGTCGGGCTTCGGGATGCCCCCAGGACTGGGCCCCAACCTATCCCCCGGGAGTAGCGTCACGCTCAACGGCGAGGCCTACGTCGTTGAACGCCTGATCTCGACGTCGACGGGCGAGGCCGATATTTACCTGCTCCGTCAAGGCGACCAGCCGTCGGTGCTCAAGCTGTACTACCCCAACTACCAACCGAAGGCCGACGTCCTCGCACCCCTGAAGCAGCTGCGACACGACGACATCCTCAACCTGATCGACTACGGCCATTTCCAAGGGCGTTTCTTCGAGGTCATGGAATACGCCGCGGGCGGGACGGTCGAGCAGTACCTGCCCCTCCGGGACCCGCAACAGCTGCGGGCCCTGATTGCCGAGTGCGTCAATGCCTTCCGGTTCTGCCACGACCGCGGCATCGTGCACAAGGACATCAAGCCGGGCAACCTGTTTTACAAGAGGCCGGGGCAGACCGACCTTGCCATCGGCGACTTCGGCATCTCCTCCATGCTGGCGGCGGGCGTCTCGCGGCACTTAACCTCCCAGAGCCTCACGGTTGGCTACGCCGCACCCGAGATGTACGGCGTCGGCATCAATGGTGAGGTGAAGGTGTACGTCGGCCGGGAGGTCGACTACTACGCCCTTGGAGTCACGCTCATCCATCTCTGGGCCGGCCGGAGCCCGTTTGAGGGCCTTGGCATGCACGCCATCGCGAACCTCACCATCACAGGGGCCATCACGGTTCCTGCCGACCTCCCGAAAGACCTGCAGACGCTCGTCCGCGGCCTGATCACGATCGACTTCACGCACCGGTGGGGCTTCGCGGAGGTGCAGCGATGGCTGAAGGGCGAAGACGTGCCCGTGCATGTCCAGGCAGCACCTCCTGCCTTTCCCCCCTTCAAGTTTGGCGTCCGCGACGAGGCGGCGACGCCGGAGGCTCTCGTCGTCCTGCTGAAGGCCAATCCGGAGTCGGGCAAGAAGTCGCTCTACAGCGGCAAGATCTCTGCCTGGGTGAATGTCTTCAATCACGCGCGGGCCAGCACCCTCGACACCATCATCGAAGACGACTACCCACAGGCCCAAGATGCCGGTCTGCAGAAGGCCATTTACGTCCTCGATCCCGACCAACCGTACGAGGGCGACAAGCGACAGTGTCGGACGACGCAGGAACTCGCGGCTGCCCTCGAGGACGGCTCCTCGTTCTACGGACCGCTGCTAAAGAATCCACACCACGCCTTCTACCTCTACCTGGAAGCACACGGCGCGAAGCAGGAGGCGGACACCTTTCGCTCGTACTTCCAGACGTTCTCCGCCAAGAAGGCCCTGAACGCCACCATCCTCGCCCTCGCGGGCAAGGCGTCGGTCACGATCCTCGGTCGCGAGTTCACCTCGCCGGAGGATGTCCTGGCGGCTCGCGGCCAGTCGGCCGTGGTCGACTCGCTCAAGGACCGCGAATCTCGACTGTCACTGTGGATGGAGCGCGCGGCCACCACGACGGTGCTCGCTCGTTTGGAGGCGTGGCGCGCCCTGCAGGTCTGCGACGCAACAACTCTCGCGTATGTGTCCGACAGCGCTGATGGGGTTCCCAAGTTGGAACTGAGTCCCACGCGTGTCAGCTTCAGCGACCTGCGCCCCCGCTCGATGAGCGGAGGCAGTTTTGACATTCGTAACCTCGGCGAAGGACGACTCACTGGATCGATCAGCGTTGACAAGCCGTGGCTTGCGCTCACGACCACCACGATTGATCCAGGCCAGAAGACGCAGCCGGTCGCGTTCAGCATCGACACCTCGGCGTTCCCGTTTGGCGCAACGGATTCTGCGACGGTCAAGGTGTGCACGAATGTCGGCACACAGACCGTTACTGTAGCGATCGTCATTGAGCAGGGCATCAAGGCGGTCGCGCGGTTCAGGAACCTCGCGACCGCGAGCGCCGCCGCCGTCGGCGCGGTACTGGGCTTGGCCATCCATAGCGTCAGCGCACTAGTGGGCACGACCACGCCTTGGGCACTGGCTGGCCTACTGGGCGTGGTGGGATTGGCCATGCACGTAGGATCCGCTGAAAGAAAGGGCCGCAAGGTGCCACTGCAGCCGGGCCTCATGGCGCTCGCTACGGGTCTGGCACTCTGGGCGTTCCTGCTTTTCAGGCCGCCGCTGCTTTCTTCGCCGTCGGGCTGGTCTCTCCTATTTGCTGTCATCGTGTACGCGCTAGCGCCGCGACTCTTGGCGACCGTACAGACAACCAGTAGTCGGAGCGCAGTGCCGTTCGCACTTTTGGCGAGTGCGGGCGTGATCTGCGCTGGCGTGATACTCGGTGATCGACAGCTCGCGGATTTGATTGGGAAGGGCAAGGCGGGATTGGCGCGACTGGGCGGAGCCGCGTTGGCTCCTCGCGCTGGCTTGCTATCGGGGACGGAGCCCCCAGAGCAGATCGTCGACCGTGGCGCGTGTCCCTACGAATTGTGCACGTACGGTGAGCGACTGGTGGCGACCGAAGATGTGGCCGCATACACAGCGCCTCCGCAGACGCTGGGTGTCGCGCCGGACGCCCTTCAGAAGCTGATGATCATTCCGAGAGGCACTTGGATCACTACTGTAACGGGTTTGGTAATTGCGAAGCGGCACGAAGGTCGTGTTGTTCTCCCTGCTACTCACTACAACGGCTCGAATGGACCCCCACTGACGAACGGTCAAGTGGTTGCCGCCTACACGTACCTAGGCGAGGGCTGCGAGAGTAGTTGGATTGACGGCAAGCTTTATGTCATCTGCTCGTTGGAGACAGACCCCAAGAGTGCGACACAAGAATGGTGGGTTCAGATCGTGACCGCGGATGGCACGAGAGCCTGGGTCTTGCCAAAGGCGCTCGTGAGTCAGGAAGACTTGAACAGTTCGTTGGGACAGGCCGTTGAAGATGCCAAATCGACCTTGGAGTCCAAGCTTCTGAAGATGGATCTTCTTCTCAAGGAGGGGGCGGATCTGAACGGGGATGGAGGCAGATACGGAACGACCCCGGTTGAAGCAGTGATCAGGAGCAAGGACGTCGCGCTTCTCCGGGAGCTGCTCTCGAGAGGGCTTGATCTTCGCAAGGCCTGTCCGGCGATCACGGCGTCCCAGAGCGCTTTGGAGCCGGGCGGCGTCGTTATGTTGGAGGCACTGTTGGAGAGCGGCATGCAGCTAGGCTGCCTGCAAGAGCCACCACTACTGGCCTTCCTGCGCATTGGGACTCGGATGAATGAGTACCCTGTCGATCGGGCAATTGAAGTCGCGGAGGTGTTGGTCAAGCATGGTGCGCTTGTGAACCAGCAGGACTCCAAAGGACGGTCGATACTGGATTCCCTTGACGTAGAGACATGGGCGGCTCACGTTGCCCCACTCAGAGCGGCCTTGGTCGCGAGCGGAACAGCTCAGAACTGAATCGTACCGGGTTTCTCGCGGGCCATTCGGATGGTCCGCGAGCACGGCCCCGAGCACCCGTCGCAGTGGGCCGCGATCACGTCCATCGCTGCCAAGTTCGGCTGCACCGGGGAGACGCACCGCAACTGGGTCACGCCTCGTGGACGCCGGCATCGCCCCGTCCGTCGGCAGCGTCGCCGAGTCGGTGATCGGGCTCTTCAAGACGGAGGTGATTCGACGGCAAGTTCCCTGACGGACGCTCGAGATGGTGGAATTCGCCGTGTTTCGTGAGTCGATTGGTTCAACACCCGCCGGCTGCTCAGCCGATCGGCTACGTGGCGCCTGCGGAATTCGAAGCCCGTTACCATGAGCAGGCGGAAGTCGCCTGACTCAATTCATTTGCCCTCCGGGATTCCCGGTACGATTCACGGGGCGGTCAGGACAACATCTCCTATGCGCTCGTCGAGGTTCTGGCGGTAGACGAAGACCGAGGGCAGTAGTCAATATGGCTAACAGCACCCCACCATCTGACGGCGAGGACGACTCGGCGCACCCGGGCACGATCCGCGGGAATCGTCCGACGGTCCCGGCCGGGTTCCCGTCTGGGCCCAGTGGTACGAGTCGCGGCGATGTCCCCACCATCGCGTCGGGGTTTGGGCCTGGACCGTCCGGCACCTCGCGGGGCGCTGGCCCCGACATTGTCTCAGGCTTCGGGACGCCCCCAGGACTGGGCCCCCACCTGTCCCCTGGCAGCAGCCTCACGCTCAATGGGGCGACCTACGTCGTTGAACGCCTGATCTCGACGTCGACGGGCGAGGCAGAGATCTATCTGCTTCGCCACGGTGACCAGGTCAGCGTGTTGAAGCTGTACTACCCCAACTTCAAACCGAAGGACGAAGTCCTTGCGCCCCTGAAGCAGCTCCGACACGACGACATCATCAACCTGATCGACTACGGCTACTTCCAGGGGCGCTTCTTCGAAGTCATGGAATACGCCGCGGGCGGGACGGTCGAGCAACACCTACCCATTCGGGACCCCCAACGTCTCCGTTCCATGATCGCCGAGTGCGTCAATGCCTTTCAGTTCTGCCACGACCGCGGCATTGTGCATAAGGACATCAAGCCGGAGAATCTGTATTACAAGGGCGCGGATCAAACCGATATTGCGATTGGAGACTTCGGGATTTCCTCGATGCTGGATGCGGGCATCTCCCGGCACCTGACGTCTCAGAGCCTCACTGTCGGCTACGCCGCACCGGAGATGTATGGCATTGGCGGGAAGGTCTACGTTGGCCGCGAGGTCGACTACTACGCGCTTGGGGTTACGATTGTCCACGTCTGGGCCGGTCGCAGCCCATTTGAGGGCCTCGGCATCCACGCGATCGCGAACCTCACCACCACAGGCGCCATCAAGGTACCTGACGACCTACCGAAAGACTTGCAGACGCTCGTCCGGGGCCTGACCACGATCGATTTCACGCACCGCTGGGGCTTCGAGGAGGTCCAACGGTGGCTGAAGGGCGAGGATGTGCCGGTGCACGTCCAGGCGGCGGCTGCAGCTTATCCGCCTTTCCATTTTGGGGTCCGCGAGGAGGCGGTGTCGCCAGAAGCCCTGGTCGTCCTGCTGAAGGGCAATCCGACCACTGGCAAGAAGCTGCTCTATAGCGGCAAAGTCTCCGCCTGGGTGAACCTGTTCGATCGCGCGAGGGCCGGCGCCCTCGACACCATCATCGAAGACGACTACCCCCAGGACCAAGACGCCGGCCTCCAGAAAGCGATCTACGTCCTCGATCCCGACCAACCGTACGAGCGCGACACGCGTCAGTGCCGGAACGCGCAGGAACTCGCGACCGCGCTGGAGGATGGCTTTTCCTTCTACGGGCCGCTATTGACGAATCCGCACCACGCCTTCTACCTCTACCTGGAAGCACACGGCGCGAAGCAGGAGGCGGACACCTTTCGCTCGTACTTCCAGACGTTCTCCGCCAAGAAGGCTCTGAACGCCACCATCCTCGCACTTTCCGGCAAGACGTCGGTCGCGATCCCGGGTCGAGAGTTCACCTCGCCTGAGGACGTCCTGGCGGCTCGCGGCCAGGCGGCCGTGGTCGATCTACTCAAGGACCGCGAATCCCGACTGTCACTCTGGATGGAGAGGGTCGCGAGTGCCACTATCAGGGCCCGCCTCGAAGCGTGGCGCCGGCTCAAGACGTGTGATCAGAGCACGCTCGCGTATGTCTCCGAAGGAAGCGACGGGCTTCCGCAGCTCGAGGTTAGCTGCTCCAGTCTCAGTTTCTTGGACCTCTCGCTTGGCGCCGTTAAGTCCCACGCCTTCCAACTGCGCAACACCGGTTTTGGCCAGCTAACGGGCTCGATTACCACCAACAAGGGTTGGCTTCGACTCACGGAGAGCCGGATCGATACCAGCCGAGGCCAGCAGGACGTCCGCTTCGATATCGACACGACTGGGTTGCCTTTTGGAACGACGGATAGAGCGGAGATAGAGATTCGTTCGAATGTCGGGACGGAAAATGTTCAGGTAGGGATTTCTATCGAAAGCGGCGCCGAGGTTATCGCCAGATTCAGGCGAAAGGCAGTCCTGGGAGCTGCCACAAGCGGTGCGGTTCTCGGCACCGCGATCTACGCCGTGAGCGCCTGGGTGGGCGTTGAAGCACCCTCTGGCGCCGCTGAACTGGTGGGTGTCACCTTGACGGCCTGGGAAGTCGCGGCCGCCAGAGGGCGACTGCAGACATTATTTCGTGGCGGGCCAGAGTGGCTGCGAGAGGTGGCACAGACTCTCGGCGACTCGCCCTGGAAGTGGGGTCTAAGCGCCTTCGTGATCGGCTCAATCGCAGTCACAATCCTGGGGGCGACGTTCCCTCTAATCTATTCGGCGTTCTGTTGGTCCTTGTTCTTCTCCACGATCGCCTGGGTAGTGTCCCCTTGGCTGTTGAGACAGCGACAGGTAGCAGCAGATGGAAAGACCGGGCCCACTGGTGTCTTCGTCGCCGGCTGTGTGGTCACCATCGCGGCGATTGTTGCCGGTGGAGGACTTGGTGGGATGAGGTCACCTGGAGGAAGCGCTCAGCGCTCCGGAGTTCAGGGACCTCAACAGGCGTCAGGCTCGTCGGCTAACGTCGAGAAGGCTTTGAAGCCTGAGGCCCCAGAACCATTCGGAACTGTCAAGGGCCAGGCCGACGGCGCTCCTGATGAGATTGTCGATCGCAACGACGATTTTCTTCGGGGATGGGAGCAAGACGACCGGCGTTGGAGGGCGACAACCGACGTCGCTCTGTACCCGTCTCACCCTGAGCGGCTGGGAACGCCGGTAGCGTCCCTGGGAGTTGGCGTCCGGGTCCGCAGTGGAGACACTCTAAGCGTGCAATCTGCCGTCACGCTGGCTGGCAGGCAGAGCGCGCGTAAGGGCAATCAAACATTCTCCGTGTATGCCCGACTCGAGGACGGATGTTGGAGTGTGTGGGAGAACGGTGGCCTCGCGGTGTTGTGCGACCCCTCACCTCAACCAGTGAGCGCGAAGGAGGAGCTCTGGTTTCAGCTTAGAACCGCAGATGGACGAGCCGGATGGACCAGGTCGCGAGATGCGTTCATCAGTCAGGCAAATCTCGACTCTGAGCTCGCGGGCGAAATTGCGAATCGGGCGATCTCGTTACCAGAGAAGTCTGCCCGCATCGACAATTTCTTGAAGCGGGGGGCGCAACTTGATGGTGATGGTGGCCAGCAAGGCTCCTCGCCCTTTCTGGAAGCCATTCGAGCGAAGGACATTGACCTTCTCAACGTGCTCAGGGAAAAGGGGCTCGACCTGCAGACCAAGAGAGTGTGCGCAGCGGAAGGGGTTGCTCAGGTGGCGTTGGATCCAGGCGCCGACTCGATGCTCAAGTATCTCTTCGAAGAGGGAATGCGGTTGGACTGCCTTGAACGGCCGCCCCTCATCGCATTCCTTGGAGTAGGAATTGGGACGGAAACGTACTCGGTCAGCCGCGCCGTGGCCGTAGCCAGCATTCTTATGCGGAGGGGCGTACAGCCTGAAGCGCGAGATTCAAGCGGCAAGACGGCGATTGAGACGCTTGAGGCCGAGAGTAAGACCGCAGTAATGCGAAATAACGTTCGGGATCTTCGGGAAGGCCTGAGAACCCTGGTTCCGTAGCGAAGCGACGCGGTGGTCTGCGTATTCCGGTCCATCGTGAACACCCATTCCATTTCAACGCCGCGAGACCGATGTCGCGCAGCCGGATTTCGGCCACCTCCGCGAGCGCCAGCATGGCCGCCCCTGCGCTTCGCTGCTAGGACGGCGTGAGTGGTCGTGGCGCTCCTGTGCAGCAGTTCTCCAAAATGGTCTCCTTGGTCGTGGCGACGTCGTGCCACCACGCCATGGGACTGAATAATTCAGGCCGCGTTCAAGGGCGTGATCGGCTACGCCGTGAATGTCACTTCAGGTGGCCCTTACGGTGAGATGACTTTGGGTCAGGTGTGCAGGTCGCGATGCATTGCGCCATTGCCACGAGGCCGTCGTCTGCCCAACGCCATGCTACCGGCACATGGCCAACCATGTCGTTCAACTCCGAGCGCGGAACCCAGCGCACCTCGCAGTTCTCTTCGACCTGGACCAACTCTGCTGGTAGAACCTCGAAATCTACATCGGCGCCGTGCATGTGGGGCACGCAGACGCCTAGGTTGAACTTTGCAAGTTGGCGCATTAGATCCTGCACCTCTGGCAGTTGGATGGCCTCCAAGGCAGCGTGTATTTCTGGGACAATCCTCAAGTCGCGCACTACGTTTGCAGATTCCACAGGCATAACCGTCTACCTCTCTTTACTTGCTACGGCCCAGCTACCATCGCTCGGGTGGAATGTGGCACCCGAGAGGCTTCGACTTCTGGATCGTGTTCCGAATCACGAATCAGGCCTTTCGGGCTTCGTGGGTGACGCGAGACGGTCGCTGGCCGCCACTGAACGTCCGTGGCTGCCGACGTCGTCCTGCAGGCGGACGGTCGCGAACGATCTTGGTCATTTCTCGGGAATCCTCGCTGGCGCGGCGGACCGCACAAACGGGTGACCAACACGTCTCTGCCGGCGGCGAACTCAGATCCGAGGTGCCGGAGAGCAATGCTGGGCTGTCCACTGCTTCCAGCTCGTACCGCGCGATTGGCAGTTGTTCCAAGTCTTCTGGTACTCATTCCAGCGACTACCACTCACGTCAGATCTCAGCCTTCCGTGGTCATCCACGAAGATCGACTCTTGCTCGGCGCTGGAGTATAACATGTGCGCGTCCTGGCGTTAGCTAGGCTGGAGGGCAGACATGGGCGAGGCAAGAATACTTGAGACCGAAGGTTGTACCGTGACCACGGAGCGACTCATTTACGGCTCTAAGATTGTTCCGATCGGCGATATCAGCCACAGTGTCGTATTCGAGGATACAGGGTGGAAAGGTGCGCTCGGCATAGCTGGAATCGGCCTCGTCATGATTGCGGCCGGACCCATCCTGGTGAAACTCATCGGCCTTCTGCTTCTTCCTGGAGCCTACAAGTTCTACACATCGACAATCGAACGGAGACTCATGGTAGCTATCGACCATGGAGATCCGATCACGGTTAAGTTCAGCACGAGGGAGGCCATGCAGGGGGTTCAGTCGGCCATCAAGAAGGCGATCGACGATCGAAAAAATTCCAGAGCCGCTGCACTCCGGCAGGAGATCGCTGGCCTTCCGGATGCGTGACTCGTTGCGTTCTGGAAGCGGGCGCCGCCTTCTTCGAATCCGCCGGCCGTCGTTGCCGATAGCGTATGGGAAGGAAGGGCATTGTTCCAAGTCATTGCTCGCACGCAGTCCACTAATTGGGACGACTGAGGCTCTGACACCGGCGGCAATCCAGCTTTGGATTGCAACTATCCGGGCTACTACAGCCAAGTGCCCCGGCACTTGGTCTCTTGCCGTTCACTGTGCCGGCCGCTCAAGGCTCACCGCCCGCTCATCGACTGGAGCTCGGGCGACGCTTCTACATCGGCGACCTGCCCACCGCAATCTGGCAGCGCTGTTTGCTTCTATGAATCTGAGCGAACTATGCACGAGAAGACCATAGAGAAGGCGAAGGCCGGTGATGCCGAGGCGCAGGTGAGACTGGGGCTCCTGTATGCGTCGGGAAGTGGCCTGACGCAGGATTACGCCCTGGCTTTCGAGTGGTCCCGGAGAGCCGCCCTTCAGGGACACGCAGGCGCGCAACACATGCTCGGAGTCTTGTACGAGGCCGGCCATGGCGTCACCCAAGACTATCGCGAGGCTGCTTCTTGGTACCGGAAGGCTGCCGAGCAAGGATACGCCGGCGCCCAGTACAGCCTGGCCATGCTGTACTCGAATGGGGAGGGCGTTGCCCAAGATGACGAGCTAGCCGTTCACTGGTACAGAAGGGCTGCCGAGCAGGGTGACGCCGTCGCACAGTTCAACCTCGCGCTGATGTACACCAGCGGGCAAGGCGTCCCCCAAGACGACTCGCAAGCAGTCATTTGGTACCGCAAAGCGGCCGAGCAGGGAGACTGCGACGCCCAGTACAATCTCGGCGCAATGTACTTCGATGGCCGCGGAATGCCGCAGGACTATGTCGAGGCGTACAAGTGGCGAAAACTGGCCGCGTCCCGCGCCACAGGGGACGAGCGAACGGAGTACGCCGAAGTGAGCCAAGTGACGGCGACCTTCATGACCGCTCCACAGATCACCGAAGGCGAGCAGCGCGCGAGGGACTGGCAGAGCGCCTTCGATAAACGCAGAGACGACTAACGTAACTGCCTGCGTCCACGGGACGCAGGCGTGCGTGTCTTGGGGCAGCCAATCGACGATTGCTCCGCGTTGGGAAGTGCCTAACTGTTTAGTCTAGGAGTTCATGGCGCAAGGACATCGCGCGCTCGTCCATCCGGAACGGTTCGATGTACGCGTTCTGGGTCGGCATTTCCGATTCGCTCAGGCGCAGCGTGACGCCTCGGTCGTACGCCCAGCTAGCAGCGCGCGGCTGCAGAACTCGGCGCCGTAGTCCGTCCGCAGGGCCCAGGGGCAGCCAAAGAAACACTATCCGGTGCGCTTTGCGAAGTGCATAATCACCGGCACGTTTAGAATCAATCATGCTCCTCGTGAATGAGCTGTGTCACAGTCATGAAGGATGGTGACAAATGAGTAAGTGTTCAAAGTGCTCGGGAAAAGGTGCACTATTCTGCGCGAACTGTAACGGCAGAGGGTATGAACGGAAGGGATCGATCGGCATTTTGACGTCAGAGACCTGTGGGGTTTGCAGCGGTAGCGGCAAGGTGACCTGTAATTCCTGTGGGGGTAGCGGAATAGACTAGTCGCTTTTTCGCCAATCGGGACGTTTGTACGCCCGCTGCTCGTCTCGCTCGAGGATGGCTGGAGCGGAGACTCGTCCGTCCACTAAGGGATCGAGAGCACAAGGTCTTCGATGAGCCGGCGCGAATCCTCCTGGATCCGGTGACGCTCGACCGCGCCCGACAACCACTCATCGACGTACACGGGGCCGACGTCAGGGAACCTCGACGGCCAGGCCCTTTGACAGGTCTTTCGAGTTTCTCGCGTTCATAGAGTGCGGGGGCCCCTGCGCTCCCCGCCGAGCATGGCGCCGAGATGGCATCGAAGGTCGGAGTCGATCGCGTGTCCCCGGTCAGATTCCTGGTGACTGCCTACGAGCCGAACGACTGGGCCGCCGTCTTTTTGAAGTCGTACGAGGGCGGGCGCGTGGCACAGCGTGTGGGGCCAATGGCGTGGCTCCAGAGTCACCGAGTTCAACGGTGGCTGCGAGCGATGAACTCGCAGAAGTTCAACATCTACGTCAGCGTGAACACGATCTCTGCGGGCCGCCTGGCACGGACGCGCGACGCGATCGGCTCGGTTCGACACCTCTTCCTCGACGCTGACCACGATGGCGACGCCGTTCTGTCCCGGATGAACGCTCGCCGTGACCTTCCGAGCCCGAGTTACCTCCTTCACTCATCGCCGAATCGCGTTCACTTGTTCTGGAGGGTCACGGGCTTCGACGCCAATTACATCGAGCACCTGCAGAAGCAGTTGGCCCACGAGTTGGGGACCGATCCAGCCGCGACGCCGATCACGCAGATGACCCGACTGCCCGGCTTCTTCAACCACAAGTATCGGGAGCCGCATCTCGTCACCATCGAGTACCGGAACGTCAACCGCCGGTTTGGGCCTGGAGACTTTCCCCAGGTCCGAGATGCCGGCCCCCAGCCACCACCAGCCGGACGGCGCCACGAGGGGAACATCGAGCGTGGGGTCGTCGAGCGGGCCGGGCGGTACTTGTCCTTCGTCCCGCCGGCCATTTCGGGGCAGCACGGCGACCTCCACACCTTCCGCGTCTGCTGCCGGCTGACGCGCGGGTTCGCCCTCGACGACGCCCAGGCGCTTGCCGTGCTGTCCGAATGGAACGGACGGTGCGAGCCACCCTGGACGACAGCCGAGCTCATGGAGAAGCTTCGTTGCGCCGCCCGGTACGGTCGAGAACCGTTCGGCGGTCTGTTGTAGTCCTCACGCTTCGGGTGGCGTCACCCCAGCCGCAGTGCCGGCTGTCAGGATTCACAGGATTCCTGCGTTCATAGGAGTACGTCGACGGCTCTATCCGTCACTACGCACGCACCCGCAGGGTCCGTGCGTCCCACCCTCGTTCGCCGGCATCCACAGGATCCGCGCGAACTCGGCCACCGCCGTCGGTCACAGATCCACGGCGCGCTCAACAGGAGGACGTATGTCCAAGCAAAAGGCAGAAGTGATGTCTGTACAGATCCTTCCGAACACCACGAGCAATCCTCCAGGGAAGCTCGCCGACGCGGAAGTGATCTTCGAAGTCGAGGCCGGCCCGCTTCACGGACTCAAGCTCATCGGCTTCGCTGTCTGGGAACGACGTACAGGAGGGCGCAACGTCACGTTCCCGGCCCGGCAGTACTCCGTGAACGGAGAGCGCCGGAGCTTCGCGTTGTTACGTCCCGCCAACGGGGATGCGAACGCGCAACAGGCGATTCGGGATGCCATCCTCGACGCGTACAGCCGCGTCGAGGCCGCGTCCTGATCGACCTTCACGGCACACCTGGCGATCGACCTTAGGTCCTCCGTCCGGTGTTCTCGGCGGCCACCCACCCAGTGCCATCACGGCCTGGGTGGGGCCGCCTCGCTTGGCAGAACCACTGACGACTTCGCGCTGACCGCGCCAAGAGGGCTGTGATGGACGCTATTGCTGCTGCCGCCACTCGTCGCCTGGAGTCCCCGTTGCACGCCGTGAGCGCGCCGCCAGTGGAGGCCACCCGCACGCTGCCGGTGACGGCTGAGTATCGGCTGTCTGAGGTGGGGCGGAAGGCGTCTCTCCTGGCTGGAGGCGACGGCCGCACCGAACAGCGGATCAAGCTCGCGGTGCCCGTGACCCGTCTCCATCTCGTGCACGTGGATGGAAGCGGCGTGGCACGCTTGAAGCTCCGTCCGCAGTTCAAGCTGAACGCCGAGCAGCGCATTCTGCGAATCAAGCTCGCGCCTGTCTACGACCAGCCGCCGACGCTCGACGACCTGTTCCTGGAGGCGGCGCGCAATCACGAGCTCGAGCGCACCTACCACGCCCAGCGGACCACGAGCCAGACGACCCGGCGCGACACCTTCGACGAGTGGCGCAATCAGGTCGCGCTCGATTTTCTGGGCGATCTGAATCGCCGCGCAGTGGTCTACCCAGCGCCCACGTCCAGGCGCTGCCAGCTGATGACCGACCGCGGAGCCGTGCACTTCGACGCGAGGCGCGATCCCGGCGTCGCCAAGCAGGTGCCTCGTGAGGCTTTCCGGCGATTTGACGCCGACATCCGTGTTCGTCACGCCCAGGGCGCAGACCTTCGAGCGAAATACGACGCGGTTCACGCCGAGAAGCAGCAGCTGATGCGCGTCTGGATCGAGGCGCACGGGTCCGAGGACCAGCGCCAGCGGCTCGCGGCTGGCATGTTTCCGTTCCGCGAGTACCTCGACGTCCTGACCGACGAGACGCTCCAGCCGCTCGGCCACCTCGAACCGTACCGCACAGACGGCGCGACGCGGCTGCAGGCGCACCTCCGACAGATGGGCCATGCCGATGCTGTCGTCGCGCCCACAGAGCTGAGCGTCATCACGCGACCGCTGCCCACGGCCACACCCGATCAGTGGGCGCTGATGCAGCAGATCCACACCGTGCTCGGCGATGCCAACGTGCAGCTTCGCGAGCGCAGCCTGGCGTGGACGCGCAATCTCCACGCACCGAAGTTGCGCTTGGTGACTGCGCTCGTGACCACGAAGGTCGGGCCTCTGGCGCTCCGGCGAGAGTTCCTCGTGCCCAACGCCGCTCCAGATGCGACGGAACGAACCCAGGAGGACGAAGTGATGAAGGCGTAGCGACACACCGCCACGTCTGACCTCTCTCGTTGTGGCCATCCTGGCCACGTCTCCATGCCCGCGCAGCGGCCTGGAGCGCTTCCTCCCCTCGTTCGCCCACAGGGCATCAGAAAAGGAGCACACCATGCACGGACGAAGTGTCTCGACTGTCACCGCGTACACGGCTCATCGCGAATGGGCAACACGTCCACCGGATGAGCGGTACACCAGTGTTCACGCGCTCGTCGACGCGGCTCGCGCCAGACGCCGCCGCACCGACGCGCGCATCACGGAGACCGTGGACCTACGGGTAGAGGCCCTGACATCCGACGCGCTCGCCATAGGCGACCGCAACGGACCGCCAGCGGCCCTGACCCACTGGAGTTTCGAGCAGCTCGCCGGTCTTGCAGGCGCGCCGCCCGCCTATCTCCGAACGCTGCCCGCGCCGATCGCCGCTGACGCGATCAACTACGGGCTGCAGCGTGTTGGCCGCGCCGAGCATCAGCTCTACGCGGACCGGGACGAACCGTGGACCCTGCACGCGATCACCTCACCGAGGTACGCGCGGGTTCACCACGACGAGCTGGCCGACCGCGTGCTCGACCTTATGGCCCAGCACCCGGCCTGGCATCTGCCGCTCGGTTACAAGGACGGCGTCATGGGTGCCGAACGGGTTCCGTCCGGCGCCTATCTGGGAGACCGAGACATGTTTCTGTTCCTCGTGGATGGCAACCGGAATCTCGACGACCCCACCGACGGTTCGCAGGCTGGGTTGTTCCGCGGCTTCATGCTCCGGAACAGCGACGTCGGTGCCGCCGCCCTCACTCTGGATGTGTTCCTGTTCCGCGCCGTGTGCGGCAATCACATCATCTGGGGCTTTCACCACGTGGCCGGCTTCCGGCGCCGGCACGTGGGTGCGTCGATTCACGACGCGTGGGCCGACTCACTGCGAGCGGTCCACGTCGCACTCGACGCAGACCTCACGACCGATCGCGCCATCCTCCTGCGAGCTACCTCCCAGGAGCTGGGTGCGACGCGCGAGGAGGTGATCGACGGTGCTGTGCAGCGACTGGACCTGTCGCGCAAGCACGCCGTCGACGCCTACGTGCTGGCGGAGCAACACGAGCCGAACCCGCGGTCCATCTGGGGCTACGTGCAAGGGCTGACGCGACTCAGTCAGCACACGCCCTGGCAGGATGCGAGGCTCGCGCTCGACAAGGCCGCCAGCCGCCTGCTCACCACGGTCAACTGACCCTGGTGTTCGCTGCCGTGCGGGCCCAGCCCGCACGGCGTCTTCTGCCGATCGCGCGAGCCCGGTCCTAGACCCGGCCCGCGCCCCGCACGCGACTCACGTCGCGCACGCGGCTGCCTCCGCTCTCAGAGCCAGGGCGCTCAACGGAGGTGTGTGCGATGCGCGAGCCCATCTGTCTTCACTCACGACCGGCCGTCGCTGACGGCCTCCTGCATCCACCCATTCACCCGTTCAGTCCCGCAGCCGCGGACACCGCCGCTGTGGATTGGGAGACGTGTGCCCAGCGGGCCGCGGACCTCCCGCCAGGAAGGAGATCTGACATGTTGCTAACCACACACGACAGCCTCACGCGCGGACACCGCGTCCGCGAGTTCGTCTGCACGTATCGCACGCTGCGCGATGACCAGGGCCAGACCGTCCACTTGCCAACCCTGGCGCTCAACGAACCCCGGACAGCCGCCGCGACGCTGGCGCCACTGTTGGCCAGCGAAGCCGTGGAGGTCTTCGCCGTTGCGTGCCTGTCTACTCGCCACCACCTCCTCGCCTGGCACGTCCTCTCGCGGGGCACGCGCTCGAGCACATTGGTCTCGTTGCCGGACGTGTTCGTGCCCGCGTGCCTCACACCGGGCACCACCGCGCTGCTCGTGGTGCACAACCACCCGAGCGGTGACCCCACCCCGAGCCCGGACGATGCACGGCTCACGCTCCGACTGGCGCACGCAGCCGACGTGCTCGACCTGCCGCTGCTCGATCACCTGATCGTAGGCGACGCCGGTCGCTACTACAGCTTCCGCGAGGCAGGCACGCTGCCCTCGCGGATTCCGGACGGAGTCCGCGCATGACACCGCGCCGGGCCATCACGCCGTTGGATTCTCGGGCGTCCCTCGGGCTCGTCAAGCCTCTTCGCTTCGCTCCGACCCCGTTCGGGGCTGGCGGGCTTGACGGGCCCTCCGGGCCGCCTCGTCTCGGCGCTTACGTGATGGCCGGCATGCACCCAGCGACACAGACAGACGGAACACGAAAGGAGGGAACCATGTACGGCCCGACGATCACGCCCTGCATCGAAGTAACGATCGGGCGCCAGACGCGCCTCTATCACGCGTTCATCACCACGGCGCCCACCACGCTCGACGCGCCGGCGACGGTCACGCTCCATGTGGCGGCGCTCGCGGACGTGTCGGGCATGGCTGCCGACCCGGACGCTATTCACACCGCACGCGCCACAGCGTCAGCACGGCTTGTCCTCGTGGACACCACCGAGCTGGCCTGGCAACGCGCGCGCTACCGCGAAGGACGTCATCTCTTCGCGCCAGCAGACCCAGTGCTTGTCGGCCTGAACACCCTGCAGCACTGGCTGTGGAACCGGATTGGTTCACCGGCCACTGCGGATCTCGCTCTCGCTCACGCATAGCAGCAACGAACAACGGGTCCGGCCGTCAGGGCCGGGCCCACTTCTCCGGAGGGACATCATGAACATCGAGGTCAAGATTCTCCGCAATCAGCAACCCACTCCTGTCGGAAAGCTCGCGGACGCGGAACTCCGCTTCACTGGCGGTGAGCTCGACGGCCTGAAACTCATCGGGTTCGGCGTGTGGGTGCGCCGCGACGGGAACGGTCAAAACGTCACCTTTCCGGCGCGACAATTCACGGTTCACGGGGAGCGGCGAAGCTTCGCGCTCCTCCGTGCCGTTGGGAACCCGAACGCCCAGGATCGAGTGCGGGAGCTCGTGATCCGGGCGTATCTGGCGACGGAAGACGACACCACACAGGCAGAAGTCACGGCCTGACGCGGGCAGGGACAACCCGGGGGCTGGCACCTGAAGGGGTGCCCGCCCCGCTCTACGGTCGCAAAGAGAGTTACACACGCCTGAAGAGAGAGAGGAAGTCATGCCTTCAGAAGGAGACGGGAGAGCGCCAATGGGTGTGGAGGCGGAAGGTGACCGAGCGGCTCAGACTACGGCTCGAGGTCGGCCCCGACGACACGCGTCCGGCCGGCTGCTCGACCTGCAAG
Source organism: Vicinamibacterales bacterium (assembly GCA_040081675.1). Classification (GTDB taxonomy): domain Bacteria; phylum Acidobacteriota; class Vicinamibacteria; order Vicinamibacterales; family CAVVIG01; genus CAVVIG01. The sequence continues at coordinate 1,757 of JBEBGB010000013.1, read as the reverse complement.
CGGCTGAGCAGTACAGCGGGATAAGCGCGTGGACACTACGCGATCTCATTGCCTCTGGGGACCTACCCGCAGTCCGGCCGCCCAGACTGCGCCGAGTGTGGATCGACCGCGCCGATCTTGATCGAGCGATCGTGGACTGGAAAGAGCGGGGCGGCTGAAGGCGTCGATGCGGGCGTGGGCTTGATCCGCGTCGCGGGCGGCATTACGATCTTCCGTCCCTCCTGTGTTGCCATAGGCAACTTCCTCCGCGTCGCCCGGCGCGGAGTCGCTGAATGCCAGCGCCTTCATGGCGTGGCCACCAGCCCACCTCTGACACGCGTGGCTCACGCGCTCCGCTGACGTGTATGGCGGTCGCGTCGACAGTCGCGGACGCTCCGATGACGGTCGTGCAATCAGCCCCACTTGGGCTGCTTGCTACCTCGTTCGCGGAGCCAAAGTTCCGAGAGAAGAGGCGCACGATGGGAGAGCTGAAGAAGCGAGGACAGACTTGGTGGATCCGGTACTACCGAAACGGGAAGCGATATGAGGAGAGCTCTGGTAGTACCAAGGAAGGCGATGCCAAGAGCCTACTGCGACTGCGCGAAGGGGACATCGAGCGGGGCGTAGCCGTCACACCCAAGGTCGGCCGAGTGCGCTTCGAAGAGGCGATCAAGGACGTACTCAACGACTACCGCACCAATCGAAAGCGTTCGCTCGACGATATCGAGCGGCGAATCGAGAAGCACCTGACGCCGTTCTTCGGCAACCGCAAGATGACATCGATCACGACGACGGATATCCGCGAGTACATCGACTCGCGCCAAAAGGCAACGACGGTCGCCCGAAAGGCGTTCACTTTCACGGCGAGGGACGGCACGCCTCGCCACGTTCCAGAACAGCGTCGGACGGTGGCCGGCGTCTCGAACGGCGAGATCAATCGCGAACTCACCGCGCTCAAGCGGATGTTCAATCTCGCCATTCAGGCAGGCAAGCTCCTCCAGAAGCCCCACATTCCCCTCCTGAAGGAGGACAACGTTCGGGTCGGCTTCTTCGAGCGTGATCAGTTCCTGTCAGTCCTTCAGCACCTGCCGGAACCAGTCCGCCCCGCCGCGACCTTCGCGTACATCACGGGGTGGAGGATCGACAGCGAGGTCTTGCCGCTCGAGTGGCGACAGATCGACTTCGGTGCCGGAGAGGTCCGACTCGATCCTGGCACGACGAAGAACGGGGAGGGACGAACGTTCCCGATGACGCGTGATCTGCGTGGATTGCTCGAGGAGCAGCGAACTCTCACCGAGAATCTGCAGCGACAGCTCAAGGTCGTGTGTCCTCGCGTCTTCCATCGAGCAGGGCGACCAATCAAAAGCTTCCGGGTCGCCTTTCGGACTGCCTGCACCGAAGCTGGATGCCCTGGCCGCGTCCTGCACGATTTCCGCCGAACCGCTGTCCGCAATCTCGTCCGCGCCGGCATCCCGGAACGCGTGGCGATGCAGATGACGGGGCACAAGACTCGGAGCGTGTTCGAGCGATACAATATCGTGAGCGTGGGCGACCTTCGCGAGGCCGCCAAGCGCCTCGACGCCGTGACAGGGACAATTTCAGGGACAACCGAGCCAAATCAGCCGGCGCGGGCGAAACCCTAAAATCAGCAAGTCCTTGTGCGACAATAGTTAGCTCGATGCGGTGAGGTGGCTGAGTGGCCGAAAGCGGCGGTTTGCTAAACCGTTGTACGGGCTTAAACCTGTACCCAGGGTTCGAATCCCTGCCTCACCGCCAGT
>JBEBGB010000928.1:0-2013 GCA_040081675.1 Vicinamibacterales bacterium | reverse complement strand
GGCGCAACGGCTCTGGACATCGCGGTACGGGTCGCTCACGTCCATTCGTGTTCCCGTGGCACCCGGTCGAGTAGCGGCCGACGCTGCGGCTGATGTGCGGGCTGCGCTCTCGCGCGCCATCGAGCCCGGAACATCAGGGATCGCGGTTCGCGACGTACGGGCGGAGGGACTGGCTGCCTCGCGCGGAGCGACGGATTTCGGCGAGTACTTCGTCTACTTCAGCTTCTTCCTCGTCGTCTCCGCCCTCGTGCTGGTGGTGCTGTTCTTCAAGCTCGGCATCGAGCAGCGCGGACGCGAGGTGGGCCTGCTCCGCGCGGTCGGGCTCTCGCCGCGTGCGGTTCGTCGCTTGTTCCTGGGCGAGGGGCTCGTGCTTGCCCTCGCCGGTGGCCTGATTGGTGCGGCCGGCGCGGTAGCGTACGGCCGGCTCATCGTCTCGGCGCTGATCACGCGCTGGTTCGACGCGGTGGGCACCACCGATCTCACGTTGCACGTGTCGGCGAGCATGTTGATTGCCGGCGTGCTCGCGGGCGTCGTCTCGGCGGTGGCGTGCATCTGGTGGACGCTTCGTGGACTTGGTCGTGTGTCGGAGCGAACGCTGCTCGCGGGAGACATCGCTCAGGCCATCACCGACGAGGCGCGTCCATCGCGCAACGCGGCGCGGGTGGCCGCCGGCCTGGCGGTGATCGGGTTGGTGCTCGTCGCGCTGTCCGCGAGTGGTCGGATGGACCGAGCGGGCGGCTTCTTCGGTGCCGGAGCGCTGCTCCTCGTGGCGGCGCTCACATTTGCTTCCGCCGTCCTTCGCCGTCCGTCGCACCACTCGATAGGAGGACACGGTTGGTTCGCGGTTTCGCGGCTGGCCGCGCGAGGCGCGGCGTATCGCCCGTCGCGCAGCGTGCTGTCGATGTCCGTCATCGCGAGTGCCACGTTCGTGCTGGTGACCGTGGACGCCTTTCGCCGCGACACGCACATCGACACACGCGATCGCGGGAACGGAACGGGAGGCTACGCGCTGATGTTGCGTACGCTTTTGCCGATCGTGGAGGATCCGAACTCCGAGTCCGGACGCACGGCCATCAACCTCACAGGCCTCGACCCCTCGACAAGATTCGAGCCGTTCCGCCTACGTCAGGGTGACGATGCAAGCTGCCTCAACCTGTATCAGCCGACGAACCCGCGCATCCTCGCGCCGACGGATTCGTTTCTGACGGAAGGCCGCTTTGCCTTCCAGGCGTCGGCAGCGTCGACGGACGCCGAGCGGCAGAACCCCTGGCTGCTGCTCACACGTGACGAGCCCGATGGTGCGATTCCTGTGATCGCGGACGCGAACTCGATGACGTACGTGCTGCACCGGGCGATTGGCGACGAGCTCACGCTGACCAACGCCGGAGTGCCAATCCGCCTGCGGTTTGTTGCCTCGCTTCGCGACAGCATCTTCCAGAGCGAGCTGCTCATGTCGGAGCGTCATTTCAGGCGCGTGTTTCCCGAGCAGCCGGGGTATCAGTGGTTGTTGGTCGACGCGGCCACTGACGCGTCTGTTGTATCTCGCACGCTCGAGAACGACCTGAGCGATCTGGGCGCCGACGCGGTGGGCACCGCGGAGTACCTGGCGTCATTTCATCGGGTCGAGAACACGTACCTCTCGACATTTCAAACGCTCGGCGGTCTGGGGCTTCTTCTTGGCACGGCCGGACTCGCCACGGTCCTGCTGCGCAATGTTCTGGAGCGTCGCCGCGAGCTTGGCCTGCTCGCCGCCGTTGGCTACCGCCGATCCCACTTCCTGCTGATGGCCGCGGCCGAGAATCTCTTGATCCTCGTGGGCGGGCTCGTGGCGGGGACTGTGTGTGCTGCCATTGCAATCGCTCCGGCGGTCGCGGAGCGTGGCGGCCGCATTCCTCTGTCTGGCGGTATCATCCTGCTGCTCTCGTCGGTGTTCGCCGCGGGTCTTGTCTGCTCGCTGGCGGCCATGGCCGTCATCTCGAGAAGGCCGCTCCTCGAGTCCCTCCGATCGGAGTA
>JBEBGB010000927.1:0-2013 GCA_040081675.1 Vicinamibacterales bacterium | reverse complement strand
GAGCAGCGAAGAGGAAGAGCCGACCGCGTCGCCGCGGTTGACGCGGCGACGGCCAGTCTATGGTGGTCACTTCACGCCGAAGCCGTCGACGTGGACGTTCAAATTGTGATTGATGCGCACGATTCCCTCTGGAACGAGTCTAGTTGATCCCGTAGTCCTTCAACCCGAAAATGCCCTCCAACGCATCCGGCGGCAGGTCGGCTGCTGGCGCAAGCGACGGCTCAGGAATCTGATGCTTCACGGCCGGCAGATTTCGCAGGTAGACAACGACGGCGTGACGGTCTTCTTCGGTCCAGTTCGAGAAACCCGCCCACGGCATGGTCGTAAACGAGACGACGTGACCGTCGGAGAACGTGCCGCTTCTGAGCACGCGCTTCACTTCCTCGTCAGTACGACGCGCAAGACCCGTTTCTGGATCCGGCGTGAGATTGCGGCTCACGAACGTGCCATGCTTCGACGCGATCTTGATGCCGCCACCAGACAAGTACTTCGTGAGATCCGGTCCCTGCGGACCGTTGGTGGCGTGACACCCGGTGCAGCCGTTGTTCATCACAAGCGTTCTGCCGCGTTCGGCGATGGCGCGCTGAGCAGGATCGGCGATGGCGTCCACTGATGGGGGCGCCTTGGCCATGTCGGCACCGAACACCTCAGGCGCAACCAGAAAGAATGGCGGGATGTTGTAGAGGAACGCCAGGAACCCGCACGCTGCGAGCACCACGATGGTGATGGCGGCCCACTTCAGGATGCGCTTCATCGCCGGGCTCCCGTGGCGATGCCCGCGTTTCCGGCGTAGAGGAAGCTCGGCAAATCAGCGCCTAGAATCAGCATCTGAAACTTGCCCCAGAGATACAGCGGCAGCACGGTTCGTGTGGGTCTTGGAACCTTGTTCTTGATGGGTGGAACCGTCCGTAGATACGCCACGATCGCGTTGATGTCCGACTCTTTCATCGTCGAGAACGAGGCCCAGTCCATCGGGAACGGCAGCAAGCGAGTGCCGTCCTTGAGGATGCCCTTCGTGATCGCTCGCTTGATCTCGTCGTCGGTCCAGTTGCCCAGTCCGGTCTCCTTGTCCGAGGTGAGGTTGCCGGTGGGATAGGTGCCAAACGGCGCCAGGTACATGCGGAGCCCGCCGGCGAACCGCATGCCCGGAATCATCCGCTTCTCGCTGTCGAACGGCGAATGGCACACGGGGCACGCAAGGGAGGTGGTGAGGTATTCACCGCGCTTCACCGGATTGGCGAGTGCCTCGGCGTCTTGTTGCTTGTAGAACGCGGTCACTTCCTCCGCGTTCATTTCCCAGACTGGCTTCCGACGGAGCGACACGACGTAATTCGCCAGATCCCACATCTCCGCGTCGGTGGCCGCGCCCTTGTACGACGGCATCGGCGTGCCCGAGATGCCGGCGCGAAAGCGCATGAAGATATCCGCGGACGTGGAGCCGCCGTGAAAGATCCACGGCTCACTCAGGTTCGTGGCGCGCAGCGGAAAGCCCCAGTCGTCATCAAAGGAGGTGGTTGTCGCTCCGGTGCCGCGGCCGTCTTCACCGTGGCACTTGCTGCACTGCAGTTTGGCGTATGCCGCCCGGCCGCGCGTGACACTCTCCGCAGTCGCCGGTACAGGCGCCGTCGGTGCGATCGGTTCAGGCTGCTCGGAGGCGAAGCGCGGTGACAACGTCTTGATGTATTGCACGACCGCCACGATGTCGTCGTTCGAGAGGATCCTGTCCCACGCAGGCATCGAGCTGCCGTTCAAGCCCTGGCGCACCGTTCGCACGAGGTCGTCGTCGGTCGGCAAGCTGCCTGTCTCGGTCGAATGGATCTTGTACCGACCGCTCGTGAAATCACGCGGCCGGGGAACGAGCGTCATCGATGCCGGGCCGTCTCCCTTCCCGCTCGTGCCGTGGCATTCGACGCAGTGTGCGTCGTAGACATTCTTTCCGGGAGTGCCCGCAGGGGACGTGGCGGCTGGCCCTGGTTGCGCAACTGCGCCGCGCTCGGTGAGTCCGAAGACCGC
>JBEBGB010000926.1:0-2022 GCA_040081675.1 Vicinamibacterales bacterium | reverse complement strand
GCCGTTCCCGACCAAGCCTCCCGCCTACGACGGCCAGGGGCTGGCGGTCGACGACCTCATAGACTTCACGCCGGAGTTGCGGGCCGCAGCGACCGCGCTGGTCTCGAAATATCGCCTGGGACCCATGTTCACGCCGCCCTCGGTGAGCCGAGCAGAAGGTCCGATCGCCACGCTCACGATGGGCGCGCAGGCCGCCGCGTCGAACTGGCCGGGCGGCTCGTACGATCCGGAGACGCACACGGTGTTCGTCGCATCGCAGACCTCAATCGCCACGCTCGGCCTCATGCCTCCACCGCCCGGGCGCTCAGACATGGCTTACTTCCAGGGCACCGTCTTGTCAGGCGCGCGCACGACCGGAGGGTCAGGTGCGAGCGCGGGCGGGGCCGCGCCGCGCGCTGCGAATGCGCCCGCCGTGGAAGCCAGCGGGAGCGCCACGCTATCGGTGCAAGGCCTGCCCATCGTGAAGCCACCGTACAGCCGCATCACCGCGATCGATCTCGACAAGGGCGAGATCAAGTGGCGCGCGCCGTTTGGTGCGACACCCGATGCCATCAAGAACCATCCAGCGCTCAAGGGACTGAACCTTCCGCCGCTCGGTCGCCCAGGCAACAACGGCGGCACGCTGGTGACCAAGACGCTCGTCGTCGCCGGGGAAAGTAACTTTGGACCGACACCGAACGGACAGCGCGGAGCCATGTTGCGCGCGTTCGACAAGGGCACTGGAGCGGAAGTCGGCGCCCTCTACATGCCAGCGCCTCAGAGCGGCAGCCCGATGACCTACATGCTGAACGGCACGCAGTACCTCGTCGTCGCGATCGGCGGCGCAGGGCATCCGGGCGAACTGCTGGTGTTCAAAGCAGGCACGTAGAGGTCGGTGAGTCGTTGTACCATCCGCCGATGCAGCGGACGCGGGCGTCGGCGCGAGGGGTGCGGTTCGCAGCAGCTTTTGCGCTCGCGTTGGGACTGGCCGTCACGAGCGGAGCCGCACAGCGGTTCACGATCCTGACAAACGGACGCAACCTGCAGATACCGATCAACCACGGACTGCCCGACAAGCAGCTCGGCTTCACGTTCTGCCGCCTGCGGTACGAGAACATCCGCCGGGCCAGGAAGTCCGGCTGGGGCGACGACTACCCGCAGGCCGACTACAACTTCATGGTCCGTCTCGCCGAACTGACCACAACGACGATTAGCCGGTGGAACAATGGCTACCCGGGGTTTGCGAACGTCACCGCCATGGACCCCGATCTCTTTCGGTGTCCCTACCTGCGCATGCAGAATGCCGCCAACTACGACTTCACTCCTGAAGAGACCACCCGCATGCGCGCCTACCTGCTCAAGGGTGGCTTTCTCTGGATGGACGATAACTGGGATCCGGACTTCGACTACATCCGTCCGAACCTCGCGAGAATCCTGCCGGGCGCCACGATCGTCGACCTGCAGGTCGAGCACCCCATCTTCTCGATTCTCTACCGCGTCAACCCGCTTCCGCAGATCCCGTCGCTCGGCTCGTGGGAACGGACGCGACAGGATTCAGAGATCGGCCCCTCCACGGTCCACTACTACGGAGTGTTCGACGACCACGACCGGCTGGCCGTGCTCGTCAGCATGAACTCCGATGTGTCGGACAGCTGGGAGCGGGAAGGCGACAGCCAGGACTACTTCGAGACGTTCTCGGGAAAGGGCTATGCGCTGGGTGTGAACGTAGCCGTCTGGATCCTGACGCATTGAGGCCCCACCAGGCATGCTCGCCCGCACACGACAACTTGCTGCGATCGGTCTGACGACACTGGCCGTTGCCGGAGCCACGTTCAAGGGCACTGCGTCGAGCCAGGCGCGACCAGCGGACGACTGGCGAGTCGTCGTTCTTGGTATCGCGCAGGACGGAGGTCTGCCGCAGCTCGCGTGCGCACGGCCATTGTGCGACGACGTCAAGGCGGGCCGCAGAAAGGCCGAAAAAGTTTCGAGCCTCGGCCTGATCAACCGCCGCACCGGTGCCTCGTACGTGTTCGATGCGACGCC
>JBEBGB010000217.1:0-7972 GCA_040081675.1 Vicinamibacterales bacterium | reverse complement strand
GACGGCCGTGGCGCCGGCCGCATGCGCCAGCCCGGCCAGCTCATCGAGCGAATGATCGGCCTCGATGCGGCGCGCGGAGCCCGTGATGAGCCCCACGAGGGCGGCGCGTTCGGCAGGCGGCGGTGAGGAGCGGCGATCGGCCATAGCAACAGCGAGAGACACTGCGATGATAGCGTCGATCGTCGCAATCCTTCACTGAACCGCGTTGGCCTCCCGTATAATCGCCCGTGGGATGCAGGGGTCGGCGTTCGACGAGTGTCAGTTCTTTCGTGCGATTCACCAGAGCGGAGCGCGAGCGATGACGACCCAGGACGGCCGTCCCGTCAACTTCGATGAGCTATGGGCTCGAAGGCAGACGCTCCTGCTCGACGGTGCGCCGGTGTGCATCCCGTCAGTGAACGACCTCATCCTCACGAAGCAGGTCGCGCCGCGGGCGAAGGATCTCGAGGACATTCGCCTCCTGCGCATTCTCGAGGAGGAACGGCGCTGACTTCCGCGGCAATCGCGCGCGCGATCAACGCTCCGGCAAAGCCGGAGGACGTACGTCTGGCGCTGGAGCAACCGATCGGCTCGCCTATGTCCGGCAGGCATATGGGAGATGGCGGCGGACTCCGTCTGGAGTACGCATCGAGATCGAGCCCTGAGCGACGTCTTCACGCCTCCACGCATCGTCACCAAATCGTGCGTGCCGGGTACTGGGAGACCAGCGGATCGGGCGTGAGGATGACGAGGCCGTGCACGATGGCCTGGCTGACGAGCAACCGGTCGAATGGATCGCGGTGGATCGCGGGAAGCCGCGAGAGGTGCAGCGCCGATTCTTCATCAACCGGCAGTGGTGAAATGCCGTGCGCCTCGCGTTCGGCGGGAACGAACCGTTCGGGCGGTTCCGGTAGCGGCAGGCGTCCAAGAGCATGTTTGAGCGCGACTTCCCAGGCGGAAGCCGCGCTCAGGTAGACCTCGTTGTCGGGCGCGCGAAATAGATCAACGACGCGCGGAGGCAACTGCGAGCTGCCGGTGACGACCCAGAGGAAGGTGCAGGTGTCGAGGAGCAGCTTCACCGGCGCCCCTTGCGCGGGGAGCGCCCAGCGGGCCGCGCGGCACCCCGCCGCTCCGCCGCTTTCACGGCGCCGAATCCAGCCGGCTGGTCACCGTAGAACGCGTCGATGGCCTCGTCCGGTAGCGGCTCGAAGAATGACGCGGGTACCTCGAACCGCTCCTTCGCCCCGCCAACAGGGCGCGGCGCGGTGCGCGCATCCGCCACTGCGCGCAACTCGGCAACCGGCTGATTCCGCTTGCAAATAAGCACCCGCTCGCCCTGCGCAACGGCGTCGAGATACTCGGACAGCTTCGCTTTGGCCTGATGAATATTGACCACAATCATAGTCATAAACATGACCATAATACGGGGCCACTAGTCAAGACCTGATGTTCGTGCGTGGCGGCTTAGCACTGATCCGATGCGCTGGACGGCTTAGTTACTTTCCGGTGAAGAACTCGGCACTCAAGTGATTGATTCTGCGTGATCCGAACACGCCCCAGTTGGCCGAATGAGCGGTTTCTGACTGGCGCCAGCGGATCGGCTGTACTACACTGCGCGCGGATGATCGTCCACCAAAGGAGCGCGCATGGTCCAACGCCGACAACGCGAGCGGAGTCTGTTCGAAATTCTGTTGCCCGATGGGCACAAATTGTGGCCTGACTGGTTGCGCAGGATCGACACGCTGCTCGAGGACGAGGCCGTGATTGAGGTTGTCGCTCAGGCCCTGGAGGCGCGCTGGCCGCAGAGTCGCCGTCGCGGGCGGCCAGGGACACCGGCCGAGGTCGTCATCCGGATGCTGATGCTGAAGCATCTGTTCGACTGGAGCTACGACGACATGGAGCGCGAAGTGCGGGCGAATTTGGTGTATCGGATGTTTACGCGCATCGACGCCGGCGAGGTGCCCGACGCCAAGACGATCCTGAAAATCGCGCGCGCGCTCGGCCCGGAGGTGATCGAGCAGGTGCATCGACAAGTGGTCGAGGTCGCCAAGCGGGCGGGGGTGACGCACGGCCGCCGCTTTCGCATCGACACAACGGTCGTAGAAACCAATGTGCACTATCCGACCGACAGCACGTTGTTGCGGGATGGGGTCCGTGTGCTGACCCGCACGATGCAACGGACCAGTGCCGCGTTGGGCGATCCGCCCGCGCGGATTCGCAATCGGCTGCGGAGTGTGACGCGGACCGTGCTGACGATTGCGTATCAGGCCCGCTCGCCCAAGACGCGCCCCGCCTTCGTGCAGAGTTATCGAAAGCTGATGGCGACGACCCGCGCGGTCCTGCGAGACGCGACGACGATGGTCCGTCGCTTGGGGCATCGCGCGCGCACGGCGAGCCCGCCCAGGCACGCCCTCCTTCAGCGTGCCCAGGAGGGGTTGCAGCAGATGAGGCCGCTCGTCCAGCGGGTGCTCGCGCAGACGCGGGCACGCGTGATGGGCGGCGACACCCACGTCCCCGACAAAGTCCTCAGCGTGTTCGAACCGCACACCGAAACCATTCGGAAAGGCAAGGTCGCGAAACCGAACGAGTTCGGCAAGCTGGTCACCATTCAAGAATCGGAACATCAGATCATTACGGCCTACGAGGTGCACGCGACGCGACCGGCCGACGTCACCTTGTGGACCGCGGCGCTGGATCGGCATCAGACGATCTTCGGTCGCGCCCCGGACCTCGCCGCAGGCGATCGCGGCTTCAGCTCGGCGGCCAACGAACGGGCCGCCACGGAACGGGGCGTCCGGCGCGTGATCTTGCCGCGGCGCGGCCCGAAGTCGCCCGCGCGGCGCGCGTACGAACGCCAACGGTGGTTCCGCCGCGGGCAACGCTGGCGCGTCGGGTGCGAAGGCCGCATCAGTGTGCTCAAACGTCGCCATGGCCTCCGCCGTTGTCGCTATCATGGCGCAGACGGCATGGCTCGATGGGTCGGACTCGGGGTTATTGCCGACAATCTGATCAACACCGCCACCTTCTTGAAGGCGCGCGCCGCCGCATAGTCGAGCGACCATGAATCGAAACGCCGCTGCGCCTGAATGATCCTGCGATCTGCGGGGGCGGCCGTTCCCGTGAGGGCATTTCTTCACCGGAAAGTAGTTACGCTGGTTGACTCTCGATTTTCCACGTTCTTTTACGATAACGAATATGGGTGTAGGCGATGTGGGACGCTCCACCTTCGCGTCCCCGTGGCTGTCGAAGTGCTCGCCGAGTTCGCTCTTGACCGTCGAAAAGAAGCTTTCCGTCGGCGCGTTGTCGTAGCAGTTACCGCTTGGTCCAGGTCCGATCTCTGGCCAGGCAGCGATCACCGAGATACTTGCGACTGCGATGCCCAGATTGGCTGACCATCTGAGCTATTGATGACGAAGTTCCCATCGTTCCGCACTAGAAAATAAGCATTGGGATTGCCGGCAGTGTCGGATGCCCATCGTTCGACTCCCGACGCGTCAGACACCACGAAGTTGCCGTCACTCCGCATGATTGCCTGTCCCGGAGCAGTTCCGCCTGTGTTGCTCGCCCACACCACCGTCGGATCACGGTCATCGTACAAGTCGTACAAGACTAGGTTGCCGTCGCTTTGATAGCTGAGACTAAACTGGCCATTATCTGAACGAACCGAGCCGCCAGGAAGAATCTGCTGGACGCTCCCACCCGCGCGGGTATCGAGGAAACGCGCCACAATCGGCGCCATAGTCATCAGGGTCGATGCGTTGTCGGCGTCACACTCGTAATGACTTCGGTCCCCCACCTGGCACGTGACGTCGGTACCGGCGGGCACACCTTGTGCGATGCCGTCCCTCTGCAGTCTCGGATTCGAGTAGAAGAGCAATACTGAGCAGTTGTTTCTCGTGTCAACACAGAGATTGGGGTAGGACATCACATCGCGGAACCGTCCGGGGATGCTCACATAACCCTTCGAGTATGAGAAAGCTCGGGGCGATGAATTGACATACCAGTCGTGTCCAAGACCAAGGTTGTGGCCCAGTTCGTGCGCGAAGGTTGCCGCAGCTCTATTCCTTATAGAGTTCCGCTGTACAACCGAGAATCCGCTGGAACGCGTGCTCGTCGTTCCGCTGAGGAAGGCGCGACCAGCGTACTGGCTCTCCATCGTCTCTGTGATCAGCATGACGAGATCAGCTCCGTAGCGATTCCGCAGTGGGTGCACATCGTCCATGAATCCATCGTTCTCGGCACGGAGACGAGCCAGATCAATCGAGGAATTCCCCGACTCTGGGTAGTCCACGACGCCCGAGTAGACGAGCCGCACCGTAGCGGCGACACGACTGTTCTTAATAGCCTCGTTCGTTTCGGCCACACCCAGGTCGACTGCCGCCTGCGCGTCCGCTTCAGTGCCAAACCCGTCAAACGCGTGACGCGTGTACATCACCATCAAGTCGATCACTGGCCCGCTGTCGCCGCTCTCAGCCAATGGTGAGAGGGTGGACGATTGGAACAGTGCGGCGGCCTGTAGGTCGACGACCGAGACGACATCATCACCCTGGACAACCGGCTCAATCTGTTGAACAAGATATGCCCCGTCCCCGCCTCGCTGGATCCGAAAGAACCCAAACGGGGTAAACAGCTCCCCCACTAGTGCATCGCCGACAAGCACGAACAGGGCAGTGCTATCGGGATAGCCTTCGAGCACGCCGACCCAGGAAACGCCGTGCGCGGTAGCGTCCAGACGGTTACGCAGTGCGCGAAACGAAACATCGGGAAACAGATCTAGTTGCAATACTCGCGACTCCTCGGCCTGGCGCAATGAGGCAGGCGAGACGTCAACGCGCTGCTGTCGCAAGACGTTCACGTCCGTTACCGGCGGCGTCGGGCGCGCTGCCATGCGAACGAGCGGGACAGCTTGCTGAGCGAATGCTACCCGAGCACTCAGGACGCCGATTGCTATGAACAGCGTGACTAAAGCGGATTTCGTAAGCCCGCAGCCGTCGAGTAGCAGCAGTGCCCGCACGACATAGGCCACGAGAAAGGCAAACGCTGTCAACCCGCCCAGGCCAAAGCTGGCGTCTGATCCGGTGGCCGCGCCTATGCCCGTAACTCCTATGACGGTCACAAACGCGAACACCGGGACTGCGATGCCGCACACGTGAGCGGCGAGGCGGCGCGGGGACGCCAATCGACCAACAACGGGATCGACGATGTTGGCGTGACAGATTCCGCACCAGCGAGTTCCAGCAGGCGCCGCCGCTCTCCAGGTCGCACACAGAGCCACTGACTCCCTCCATCAGTAAGGGATTGGCGGTGAACGTGCTGCCGGTCAGAACTGGCACGCGCTCGCGACGTTCGCCGTTACCGTGAATTGAACCCTGAAGTTCCTCGAGGTATTCGGCGTGTCGAAGTTGTCGTAGATAACACGACACTGGCCAACGGAAGGGCGAGGGCCAGCCAGGCTCTGCACTGAACCTGAGAGCACGCCTCCTCCTGTTGGCTGTAATCGAAGGAATGCAACAGCAAAGGCCGGCCCATTGAATGTTCCGTCAATAATGGCAGTGCCCTGGGGCAGGCTCACCGTGAAGCTTCCTCGTGCTGTGTACGTTTGGCCATTCAGCTGGGCAGTGTAGGTGCCTCCAGCTGGGTTGTCGAAGACAACCGAAGTCGAGATTCCACTACCGCCCGGTTGGCTTGGCGCGATGGGCGTTTTTTCGCCCCCACATGACAGCGACAGGATCGTCGCGGTCAGCACGAGGCCACGAATCACGAAGCAACTGACCTTGTTCATGACAACTTTTCTCTACCGATCCGGGGAGTCGTAGATCCCGAAATCGAATAGCTTTCCGGCGCCGGCTGCTCCGGGACCGAGCGTCCCGACGCCGCCGGCGTAGAAGAAGGAATACTCGCCAGGCTCGAGCGGTTCCGATGCCTTCACTCGATAGACTCCGCCACCGAGACGATCAATGTGAAAGTCGATGGTGTCCTTCGAGCGAGTCCCAGAGTTGCCGCCGAACGCTCCTATTTCGCCAACGACGAGCTCCCTGTCCTTGGACTTGGACGTCATCCTCGCCAGGACGAACTCGTTCGGACTGGTTGCGCTCGAGAGCCAGCCAGAGAAACCGCCGGAATTGCCCAGACCGGATCCCTTGCTCTCGAAATAGAAGTAAAAGGTGGGCTGAGGCTCGCTGATATGAAGGTTGGCGGCACTGCCGCGTGTGACGGCCTTCCAGTTGATCTTCTTGATCCCGTAGGTCAGCGCCGACGTCAAGAACCCACCACTCTTACCCTGCGAAAACACCGTCGGCTCCAGCACGACCAGGTTGTGGCTTCCGTCACGGCCCTTATCCCAGTAGATTCCTGGTTCACGTGGAATCTCCGGCGCCGCGGTGGCGGAGTCGATGCGCGCGCGTGTATCTGCGGACCCGGCAACACCCGGCAGCCCGATAACCGGCGCAGCGACCGAGGTCGGAGGCGCGGGCGCCGCCTTGGGATCGATCATCACGGCCACGATCGCGTCGCTGACTCCCCCCTTCTTCAACGCGATGAGGCCGTCAGGTGATAGGTCAAAGGTGGTAGTTGTGGCTGTTCGAACAGTGGCAATGACCACTGCCTCCCCAAGACCCGCCTGCACCATTTTCAGGACGTCCTGATTGGTGAGACCAGAGGGCACGTGGGTTTGGGCAACGGCTGGTGCGGCCGGTGCAGTGCGCCGACCAGTCTGAGCGCCCAGGAAGCCCACACCAACCGTGGTGACGACGAGCAAGACGCCGCCGCAGCGCGCAATCATGGCACTACCACACCAAACGCTGACCGACACCGATCGCGCGAGGGCCGGTGAGAATCTGTGGGCTGCTTCTCCGCTGCTTGCCCTTGCTGAACAGATACCCTCCAACACCAACCATGCCCAGGCCGGTGAAAATCGTCGCCTTGCTCTTGGTGGTGCCGCAGGAAACCGAGGTGACAGCGGAGTTGGTACTGCACGAGACTCCCGTGTCGTGCGTCAGTCCATACAAAGTCACAACACCACCGGCGCCCAAGAGGACCATGGCAGGGATGAAGTAGGGGTTGTCGCCGCTCGTGCCGTTGGCGTTCGGCCGCGCCTGCGCAGCCGCGGCGAGGGCGGCCTGCTGTCCAGCGAGTGCGCCTTCCCGGTTCAGGCTGCCGCGAATATCCGCAACCGCCGGTGACGTGATCCCCAATACGAGTACTGCCGCTATGAGCCGTCGCATTCCATCCCCCAATCCGGGCCCGTGCTTAACCGGGCCGACCACGCATTCCGCCGGGCTGCTATCAATCAGTTTCTAATTCAAGCGATCAGCCTATCGCTTGAGCGCCATATACTAGCATCACAATAACATCGTGACGCACGTAAATCGCATCAAGAGGGACGTTTATCGCAACATGTTGATAGCGTGGCGCTTATTGAACCGCGACGGAGCGATACACTACAGTGCAGAAGTGCCGACGACGCGCTGGGGCGATGCGATTACCCGCCTCCTGGCGGAGCGGGGCTGGACCAAACGCCAACTGGCCGAGGCGGCCTCGGTCCGCCCGAACACCATCACCAACATCATCAAACATGGCCGTGACGCCGACACGGCTACGCTGGCCCGGCTTGCGGCGGCGCTCAAGGTGGACATCGCTGAACTGTTCCTGACGCGCGAGCAGAGTGTCATCCTGCACGCGCATCGGGAGAACCGCGTTGAGCGGCTGCGAGATCAGGTTGTCAGGGAGCTCTCCGACACGGTCAACAAGCTCGTGACGCAGGAGCTGGAGCGGATAGGCGAGTTCTCGGAAGCTGAGGCCGAGGCCATCCAGGCCAAAGCTTCCGCCACTAAGCGCGGCCCGGCCAAACGTCGTACGCCGACGAAGAAGCGATAGTCCGGCGCCCTAGAAGCGAATCTTCACGTCCGGGTTGTCGGTGGTTACCTGGATGCTGTCCACGAAGCGGACGCGCTGGGGAAACGTCTGCATCACGAGCGACGTCGTTCGGATGCCG
>JBEBGB010000216.1:0-7982 GCA_040081675.1 Vicinamibacterales bacterium | reverse complement strand
GAAGATATCGCTGAGCGGGCGGTGAATGACGTTGAACCGCAGGTTCGAGGTCCACTGCCGCGTGTCGGTGTTGTATTGCACCAGCGCGTTGAAGAACACGCGCGTGTTGGCGCTGTAGTTCAGTCTTGCGGCAACCAGGGTCGACAGATACGACGCTGTCGGCATGTGGATGTCGTTGAACTGCAGGCTCACCGAGCCATTGAGGTGCTCGTTGACACGAATCGTCGGCGCCACGGCGTAGGCGTTCCTGCGGCCGTCATACAAGTCGCCCACTGAGACGCGGGTTTCGTAGGAGAAGCGGGCCGAGTTGTTCGAGCGATAGAGCGCGAAGTACTCGTTGAAGTCGTAGACGCCAGGCTGCACCTTCACGCCTCGCGCGCTGTTCAAGGTGAACGATGTGACATTGCCCTCACGGTTCTGATTGACGCCGGTCTCGAAGAAGCCGCTGTTGTTCATCATCAACACGACGTGCTGATCGAAATATCGCGATTCGACACCGGTGCCGTCGCGGCGGTCGAACTGGTCGAAGTGGTAGTGTGGACCGATCTCGCGGATGCCGATCCGAGACGCCCACATCGGACGCACATTCAGCCGCCCATACGTCGCTGAATGGTTCACGCCAACACGCGGCACGAAGCCGAGTTCGTCACGAAACCGCCGCCCGAGCACCTCATAGGCGCCGCGCAGGATCCATTGACGTGTCTGGTAATTGAAGTTCGCACGAGCCGTGAAGTTCTCACCACTTCCAGGGACGGTGGCTTCCGGCGCCGCTGTTACCGCACCGTAGCCGCCCAGCGCCAGCTGACCAAAGCGGAAGTTCGCGTCCGCACCGGCGACGTGGTTGAACGGGCTGCCCTTCGCCTCCTTGCTCAGAAGCATCACGCCAATGTCGGAGTTGGCGAGCACGGAGCGGTCCACGCGCAGTGCGGTGAAGTTCGTGGCGGGCACCGGCCCCTGCTCGCGCTGCTGGATGTTGACCGCACCAACCGCGTATCGACCGGCACGACCTGTCACGCGTCCGCCGGCAAGGATCGGAATCGACGAACCGGAATCCGAGAGCCCGATCTGGCGGCTGAAAAACAGCTTTGTGTCCGGCGGCGAGTTCTGACGACCCGACGAGGCCGGACTGGCGCTGCCGAGACTGTTGCTGCCGTTGTAGGGCAGACCGAACTGGAAGATGCCCGAGTTCTCGAGAAAGAACTCCCGCTTCTCAGGAAAGAGCAGATTGAAGCGCGTGAGATTCACCTGCTGCTCGTCGGCTTCCACCTGAGAGAAGTCGGTGTTCACCGTCGCGTCGAGCGTAATGCCCGTTGTCAGTCCGTACTTCAGATCAACGCCCACGTCGAACTTATCTGACGAAGGCTGCGAGCCTACCGCGCTCGAACTGCCAGCGGCGTACGGCTTGACTCGAAGGTTGCGGCCTGATCGCACCTGCCGCAGCCCGTCGATCGAACCGGCCAGCGACACGCGTTCCAGGTTGTAGATGCGTGGCAGCGGCGACCAGTAGCTCTCCTCGTTTCGCCTCCGCAGGCGACGTTCGAAGTTGACGCCCCATCGCTGCGGATCGGCGTCGGTGAATTTGAGCGTCTTGAACGGGATTCGAATCTCGGCGTACCAGCCGTCTGAGGCGATGCGCGCGCGCACGTCCCAGATACCGTCCCAGTTGGCGTTGATCTCGCGGCCTTCGTTGGCCATCTGGGCGTCCCACTTCGCCCCGGCGGGATTGGTGGCGAACTCGAACCCGTTGCGTTCGTCGGAAAAGGTGTCAATCACGACCAGGAAGCTGTCGCTTGCGCCGGTGTTGAAGTCCTTCTTCAAGTCGCTGACGATGACGGCACCGGGCGTGTCGTCATGAGCGAAGACGCCAAAGTACAGCGCCTGCTCGTCGTAGAGCACTCGAACTTCGGTGTCGAAGGTCGCCGGCAGTCCTTCTCGAGGCTCGTTCTGGAGAAATCCCTTGGCCACAGGCGCAGCCTGCCACGACGGTTCGTCGAGACTGCCGTCGAGCGCGATTGGTTCGGTGGATTTGACGGCTGTGAGCGTCCGCCCGAGACGCGCGGTGGCGTAGTCGATCGGACTCTGCGCCTGCGGTTGGGCGCGCGCGGCGTCGACAGCGCTGAGTACGAACACGGCCGCAGCGGCCACGGTACACGCGCGTCGGACTCTCCTGGTTGGTGAGTGCGCAAGCATCGAGAAGTCGGTCACCTGCAAAGGTGTGATGGTACCAGCGTTACGGCCGGGCCAGACGCGACAAAAATGTACGGACAACGGCCGCCACGTCTTGATGTTCCACGTCCACGGCGGCGTTCATCGCACGCATGTCAGTGTCACTCACGTGACCGGCCAGACGCGACAGCGCGCGGCCCAGTGCCGGCTGGCGAAGCATCGTGGCGGTGCGGACGATGGGCACGGCATCGTAGGGCGGGAAATAGTGGCGGTTGTCCTCGAGCGCGGTCAGGTGAAACGCATCAATGAGCGCGCTCGTGGCATCGCCGGCGATGACGTCGACCTGCTTCTCCGAAAGCGCGCGGTAGATGAGCGAGAGATCCATCCCGCGCGGAGCTGTGTTGAACGTCAAGCCGTACGCCTTCGTCAGGCCCGCATACCCATCGTCTCGCTGGAGAAACTCGTAGCCGAAGCCGGGCGTGAATCGAGCTGCCAGTGGCTTCAAGTCGTCAACGGTTTTCAGGCTGAGGGCCCTCGCATCGTCACTCCTGACGAGGATGGCGAACGTGTTGTTGAATCCCAAGGGTGCAGCCACCGTCAGGCCGAGAGGCGCATAGAGTGCACGCGCCCGCTCGAGCGCGCCCGTCGAGTCGTGCGGCACCTGCTCGTGGAACACGGCCGTTACTGCGGTGCCGGTGTACTCCACATAGACGTCCAGCTCGCCGGTGCGAACGCCGCGATCCGCGACGAACGTGCCGCCCAGATTCAGCTTCCGTTCCACTCGCACTCCGCCTTCGGCTTCGACGGCCTGCGCAATCAACTCTCCAAGAATCACCTGCTCGGTGAAGTTCTTCGAGCCTACGACCACGACCTCGTCTCCAGGCCGAACATAGGCAACTGCAGCCAGTGCGGTGAGGAGCAACGATGCCACCGCAACGGCTCGCACAACCGCACCTGTCGTGATTCGAGCGGTTCTGGCGCGTCGTTCCATCCAACCAAGCAACCCATCGGCGGCCAACGCCAGGACGGCTGCCGGAACGGCGCCCGCGAGAATCGTCGTCGTATCGACCATCGACAGCCCGCGAAAGATGTACTCCCCAAGTCCGCCCGCGCCAATCGCCGCCGCGATCGTCGTCGTGCCGACTCCAATCACCGTAGCCACGCGAATGCCCGAGATGATGGACGGCAGGGCAAGCGGCAGTTGCACCATCCACAACAATTGACGGCCGGTCATTCCCATGGCGACGCCGGCTTCGACTATGGCCGGGTCGACTGAACGGATGCCGGTGAGTGTTGTGCGAACGATCGGGAGAAGCGCGTAGAGAGACAGCGTGACGAGCGCAGTGCGAGGACCGAGACCGCCAACAAATGGCAGAGGAAGCAGGAATCCGAGCAGCGCAAGACTCGGTATCGTCTGCAGCGCGCTGGCTACGATCATCGCCACCTGCCCGAGACGAGGTCGTTTCGCCGCGAGGACGCCCGTAGGCACACCCAGGATGACCGCAGCCGACGTGGACAGCGCGACCAGGACCACGTGCTGCTGAACGAGGTGGGCCAACTCAGCCAGGTGCGCGCGCCAGAACAACAGGAGCGACATCATTGGTGGCGTGTCCCTGCTTGCGTAGGCGCATCAACGAGGTCCTTCACGCGCGCGTCGTCGGACTGGGCAACCCGTTCTGGTGTGTCGCACACAATCAGTTCGCCTGCGTCCATCACACCCACTCGGTCTCCCAGCGCGAAGGCCTCAGCCATGTCGTGTGTGACGATCACGACCGTGGTTTGCAGATGCTCTCGCACGCGAGCAAACTCGCGTCGCACGTCCTTACGGGTGATCGGGTCGAGCGCTCCGAACGGTTCATCCATGAGAAGAATCGGCGGGTCCGTCGCCAGCGCACGTGCCAGCCCTACACGCTGGCGCTGGCCTCCGGATAGCTCCGAGGGGCGGCGCGTAGCGTACATCGATGCTGGAAGACCGACCAGTTCCAGCAGTTCGTGCGCGCGAGCCTTGGCGCGACTCGCATCCCACTGTTCGAGTCGCGGAACCAGCGACACGTTTTCCTCGACCGTCATGTGCGGGAATAGCCCCACGTCCTGCAGGACGTAACCGATGCTGCGGCGAAGCCGAATCGGATCCCACGCAGTCGTGGCTCGACCCTGCACGACAACGCGGCCAGCGGTTGGCAGGAGCATCCGGTTCACGAGCCTGAGCAGCGTGCTCTTGCCAGCGCCGCTGCGGCCCACGATCGCCACCGTCTCTCCAGACGCGAACGACAGTGTCAGCCGACGCACGATGGCTGGACCGCCCGGGTGGCTGAACTCAACGTTCTCGAACTCGATGATCGAAGTGTGCAGTGGGCGGATGGTAGCACGCGGGTCGCCACTGCCCGGCGCAGCTGGCTGACATAGAATCACGTCACATCGTATGGCTGGCTTCCTCTTCCGTCGCCTGCTCTATCTTCTGTGTCTGGTCGTGGTGTCGACCTCGGTGGCCTACCTGCTCGCCGCCACACAGCTCAACCCGCGCGCACGCTATGAAGGCCGCAATCCGCCGCCTCCCGCCGCTGTCGTGGACGCCACGCTCGATGCGCTGAATCTCAACGACAAGGTGCCGGTACTGACGCGCTTTACGACGTGGGGACGCGGTGTCGTCAGCGGAAACCTTGGACGGACGATCGACAACCAGTCCGTCAACGTCGAGATTGGACGCCGCATGTGGGTCAGCCTGCGGCTCGTGTTGATCGGCGCGGTCGTCGGCACGTTCCTCGGCGTTGCCGCCGGTGCGTACAGCGCGGTGAAGCAGTACCAGCTGTCCGATCGCCTGCTCACGATTTTCTCGTTCGTCGTGCTCTCCATTCCGGCGGTCGTCCTCGGCGTCCTGTTCAAGAACGTCGGCATCGGGCTGAACAACGCGCTGGGCTTCAGGGGCGGGGTCAAGCTGCTCTACACGACAGGCGAACTCACGCCCGGCGTTGACCCGTGGACGTGGGCCGGCATCGTGAACCGTCTGGCGCACCTGGCCCTGCCATCCGCGGTGCTCATCGTCATTGCGGTGGCCTTCTACGGACGCTATCAGCGCAATGCCATGCTCGACGTGCTCGGCAGCGACTTCCTGCGAACCGCGCGAGCCAAGGGCCTGAGCCGTTCCCGAGCCCTCATCAAGCACGGACTGCGAACCGCACTCATTCCGATGGCCACCTTCTTCGCCTATGAATTCGCGTTGTTGTTCGTGGGCGCCACCTTCACCGAGAAGCTGTTCGGCTGGCACGGCATGGGCGAGTACTTCGTCGACTCGGTCACCAAGAACGACGTGAATTCAGTCGCGGGAGTGACGCTGTTCGTCGGCGTGCTCGTGCTCATTGCCGGCTTCCTGTCCGACATCGCCTACGCGGCGCTCGACCCGCGGGTACGCGTTTAGTGGCCGGCCATGGCTGACACCGCGGATGTGAGCATGCAAGGCCAGGGCGAACCCGGCGCGATCGCCAGTGAAGCCGCAGCGTCCCGCTCGCAACTCGTCTGGCGACGCTTCTTGCGTCAACGCCTCGCGCTGGCGGGCCTCGGGGTGGTGGTGCTGCTCTTCGCGGTGGCATACCTGAGCCCCTTCGTCAGTCCGTGGCAGTACAACCAGCTCGATTTCAACGCCTTCCTCGAGCCACCAGGTGGCAGTCATCTGTTTGGCACCACGCAAAACGGGTTCGATGTGTTTGCGCTCACCATGCGGGGCATGCAGAAGTCGCTCGTCATCGGCCTGCTCGGCGCACTGCTTGCGACAGCGTTGGCCGCAACGGTGGGCGCCTTTGCGGGTTACTTCGGAGGCGCCATCAACACCGCCCTGCTGACGCTGATCGATCTGCTGCTGGTGCTGCCCGGATTCCTCATCATCGCGATCCTCTCACCGTCGTTTCGCGGACACACGTGGCTCATCTTCGTGCTGCTGCTTGCGGCGTTCCAGTGGATGGTGACCGCACGAATCGTGCGCGGCATGACACTGTCGCTGCGCGAGCGCGAGTTCGTGCATGCAGCCCGCTTCATGGGCGTGCCGGGGTGGCGCATCATCTTCCGTCACATCCTGCCCAACATGGCGTCGTTGCTCATCATCGACGCCACGATCAATGTGAGCTCGCTCATCCTCGCCGAAGTCGGTCTGTCGTTCTTCGGGTTTGGGGTGCAGCCACCCGACGTGTCACTGGGCACGCTCATCGGCGACTACGCCGGTGCCGCACTCACCTTTCCCTGGGAGTTCTACTTCCCCGCTGGCTTCCTCATCGTCCTCGTGCTGGCGATCAACCTTGTTGGCGACGGCTTGCGCGACGCGTTCGACCCGAACACGCACGGGCGCTCCACGTCATGAGCCCTGCCGAGGAGGCACCGCTGCTCTCCGTCTCGAACCTGTCGGTCACGTTCCGCAGTGAGGCTGGCGACGTGAACGCGGTCCGCACACTGAGCTACGACGTCCGCCCCGGCGAAGTGCTCGGTATCGTCGGCGAATCGGGTTCCGGCAAGTCGGTCTCGTCGCTCGCGGTCATGGACTTGCTGCCGTCCCACGCGCGCATTTCAGGGTCGGTGCGGCTGGATGGACAGGAACTGATCGGTCGATCGGACGCCGAGCTCTCGGCCCTTCGCGGGAAACGGATCTCGATGGTGTTTCAAGACCCGCTCTCGGCACTGACGCCGGTCTACACCGTGGGCGCGCAACTCGCTGAAGCGGTGCTCGTCCACGAGCGAACATCTCGAAAAGCGGCAAACGACCGCGCGGTCGAACTGCTGGCGCTTGTCGGCATTCCCAACCCGGCGCAACGCGCAGCCGCGTTCCCGCACGAATTCTCAGGGGGCATGCGCCAGCGCGTGATGATCGCGATGGCCATCGCGAACAATCCCGCGCTCATCATCGCCGACGAACCCACGACGGCGCTCGACGTGACGATTCAGGCGCAGATCATGGAGGTCCTCCAGACCGCCCGGCAGGCGACAGGCGCCGCAATCATCCTCATCACGCACGATCTCGGCGTCATCGCCGGAGTGGCCGACCGCGTGGCCGTGATGTACGCCGGCACGATTGTCGAAACCGGGTCGGTAGACGATGTGTACTACCGCGCGCGGATGCCCTACACCCTCGGCCTGCTCGGCTCGATTCCGAGGGCTGATGTTGGCAATCGCGAGCCGCTCACGCCGATCGATGGAACGCCGCCATCGCTCGTCCACTTGCCCGTCGGCTGTCCATTCGGACCGCGTTGCCCGATGCGACAGGACGTGTGCAGTGAAAGCGAGCCGGCGCTGCGCTTGTTGCCGGCGTCAGGCGATGGCCACCTTGCTGCCTGTCACTTCGCCGAGCGCATCGAGCGCGAGAACCTGTCGAGCCGTGAGGTGTTTCCGGCGCCCCCGGTGCCGCCCGGTACGGCCTCTTCCGTTGCCCGGGACGAGCGTCAGACGGTTCTCGCCGTGCACGACCTTGTAAAGAGCTTTCCCCTCATGAAGGGAGCGGTCCTGAGGCGCCGCGTTGGCGAGGTCCACGCGGTGGACGGCGTCAGCTTCGACATTCGAGCCGGGGAGACGCTCGGCCTCGTCGGCGAGTCGGGCTGCGGCAAGACGACAACGATCATGGAGATCCTGAATCTGCTGCGGCCGGCGTCTGGCCGCGTCGAGGTACTGGGGCAGGACACGGCGAAGATGTCGGTGGCGGACCGGTTTGCCGTACGCCGCGATCTTCAGGTGGTGTTCCAGGACCCCATGGCGTCGCTGGATCCCCGCCTGCCCATCGGCGACATCCTTGCCGAACCGCTGCGCGCGCATGGCGTGCCTGCGAACGAGGTGTCGGCGCG
>JBEBGB010000925.1:0-2027 GCA_040081675.1 Vicinamibacterales bacterium | reverse complement strand
TCCTGCAATCTGTCCTACTACGACTGCCGCGCCACGCAGTCGCCGCTGACACCACGCCGCACGCCGACCAAGACAGACCGCCGACTTCGGACGCGGCCTGCTCGCGCGACCGTGTCGACACAAAGCCGCAACCGATTCGCGCCAGAAGAGCCACCACTCGTCGTGGTGCGTATTCGGACGCGCCGTCGAGCGGTCGACCTGACGACCGCGCAAGACCGCGCGCGCATTGTCCACGACGATCGGATGCACGGGCCCTTGGCCCCGCTGCGCGGCGAGTAGACGTCGGCCTTCGGCTCCTTGTGATCAACCCGGTTCACGCCAGTTGATTTCGTCTCTGGACGATGGCATCGTCGTCGGGGACGAGGCGCGAGACGCGCGGTCAAAACCGCTCTAGCACAGCGAGTAATGGAGCAGCGTGTGGAGAATCGCGAACATCGCGTTGCGAGCGTCGAGCTGATTGTGCCAAGCCAGGCGACGAAGGCCGACTTGGACGCGGACATCGCGTCGCGGGCCGAGGCCTCGGCCGGAGCCGAACTGAACCGTCGGCACTTCGAAGTCGTGGGCGAAGAGCTGCGGGCCGAGCTTCGCAAGATTGTCGACAGCCAGGCCGCAGAGCTGAAGACTCTGGAGGCGATGCGCGCGAACATCGTGCGCCTCCTCCGCCCGGAGGCCTCCCGGAAACGTCGTTGAACCGATCGGGCACGCGCAGTCCCATGGAGTCCGGGCTGGCGGTGTGCGGGAGCGAAGTCATAACGGAACAGTTCCCTGGACTCGATACCGTTGTTGGCCGGATCGTCGCGAGGTGACCGGATCAGTCATGAGGCATCGGATCCATCCCCACCGAGACGATCGAACGAGCGCTGGACCTGGTCGTGTTCCAGCGAGCACTTGTTCGTGGCACACGCGCGATGCTCGGCGTCACGATCGTGCCTCCGGACGGCGAGCGGTGAGGCGAGCGCCACGTGCTGTCGGCGATGATGCGCAACGAAGGCCTCGAGCCCGCCCGGGTGACCAAGTCGTTCGCGAATGACGTGCTCCTGGCACTCTCGTGTCGAGAGGCCGGCTGTGTCCTGGTCACCGAGAACGAGCGCGACTTCGCCCGAATCAGGCGGTTCGTGCCGTGTGAGTTCGTCGCACCCTGGCCATGGGCGGTGGCATCCAGGACGGTGCCGCGCCCCGTCCCCGGGCCCGAGCGTGGCGGGCCTTAACCGCGAAGAGATGATGTTCGCGCTGCAGCCTGCTCCCGAAGCCGCGATGAGTTCCTGATGGCTTGAAGCCAGGCTCGCGCCGCCGCGCTCGGCCGGCATCGTCCGCGTGGCACTCAGACGGGGAATGGTTGTTGCTCCGGCGACGATGGTAGGATGGGCGGCCGTCGAGGGGAATCGACGAATGCCGCGCCAATTCTGAAGGAGCGGCAGCATGGCACAGCGAGCACTGGAGCAGCGTGTGGAGAATCTCGAACACCGCGTCGCAACCGTCGAGCAGATTTTGCCAACCTTGGCGACGAAGACCGACCTGGCCGAGCTGAGAATCGCGACGAAGGCCGATTTGCAGGCTGCCATCGCGCCGCTCGCGACGAAGGCCGACATGAAGGCCGAAGCCGAACAGACCCGTCGGCACTTCGACGTCGTGGCCGAGGGGCTGCGCGCTGAGATTCGCCTGATTGCCGACGGACACGCCGCGACGCAAGCGAGTGACAAGGCGACGCGCACGGACCTCGAGCGCGTCCGCGACCAGCACGACAGACGCTTGATGCACCTGGAGGCCTCGCAGAAACGTCGCTGAACGGGTCCGCGCCGGAAGTGTCGATGCTTCCACGGTCAGTCCGCGACCAGCCAGAACGCGCGCAGCAGGCCCGGAGCGAATGCTCTGCAGCGCGGCACCCAATTCTCATGTCTGTCCTCAGAACGCTCCTCGTCCAGCGTCATCGTCTTCTCCTGGTTCTGTTACGCCTACATTCCAGTCTCACTGCGACGTATCGCGGTACTGGAGAAGGCCGTCGCGCTCCTGGCGCCCGGTGGCCGGAT